>QKMY01000054.1 GCA_003242895.1 Candidatus Margulisiibacteriota bacterium | reverse complement strand
CAGAAGTACATTAATTCTTGTTGAACCGCCGTATACGGAACCGTACGTACGGTGGTGTGAGAGGTCGGTAGGTGAATTAATCACCTACCTCCTACTCGATAAATCCCCTTATATAAATTTCCTGTCGAAGAAAAAATACAGTAATCTTCGTCAAAAAATTTAGGTTGGTGACGAATAAAATAAATATTGTAATATAATTATAACTTTATTAATATGTGCCAAGAAAGAAGGGATGAACCATGACACAAACAATAAAGATATTAATAATTACTTTTTTTATTATCCTAGCCAGCTTCCCGGTAAGTTCACTTGAGAAACAGGATATCAAAAATCTTCTGAATAATTTTACGTGGGAAGATTATGAGGAAATAAGCAGAATTATAGAGAATAAAGTTCTTGAAGTGGCACGGAGAACTGGTTATATCGAGAGTATGCGGGTCGGGGGGGCTGCCGGATTTCTTTCTTTTTTTCCGGGAGAAGGAATTAACAGGCAGAAGCCCGCTGACTTAAAAAACATTTCAAGTCTAACCGGGTTAACTGGTAATCTGATGTTTAATTTCAGCAGAACTTTAGCTGTTGGGGGGCTTATTGGAGTTGTCGAAGGCACGAGTTCTAAAAAAATAGCTGATGATTTTAGGTATTATTCAACCTCTGGGACGTTCCAGCTGCTTTACTTCAAATATAAGCCGGTGGTGAGCGATACCTATATTGTTGATGTAGATTTAGGGCTGGGATTATTTGAAGGCAAATACCGAGTTTTTCAGACAAATGAGCAGTTAGCCGGTATCGATATCGTTCGCTCAAAAACAGATTTTTGCTATTTGATTGGGACAGATGTGAGATACAGGATAACACCTCTTTGGAATACTGGGATCAGGATGGGCTACTTCTGGGCGAAGCTAAATGATTTGGAAAGGGCCGGATCTGTCGATGAAGGAACAAGCATTGATTTTTCTGCTCCATATTTAGCGATTATAATTGGGGGGAATTTCTAATTTTTATATGTGTTATTCTGATATGCAGCGTAACCGAGTTTACGTAGCTGCTTTATGATGCTTCTTTGTACTTCGGTATCTGCTATTTCTGGTAGGAATAGCTCATAGACAGTAACTTCATTCATTTCGGCGGCATATATTCTCGGAGAAAGTTTTGCTGCTTCTAGTAGTGCTGCTATTTTCATAATTTGTTTTGGATCAATATTTATTTCAACAATTATGGTATTATCTGCCGGAAAATGCGGGACTAAATATTTACCCAGTGTATCTTGCGCTTCCGGATTGAAGGGTTGATTCTTGTCCTGTGAAGTTTCGTAGGTTGGCTGTTCAGGGAGTTCTTTGAGGTCTGCGATATTCCGTAGAGTTCGCTCCTCTGGTTTTGCTTCCGGTTGTTGTCTCTGGATCTCTTTGTTTTCAGAATTGTTCAGGTTTGCGACATTTGTTGCTGCTTTGACTTCTGGTTTAACAGTTGGAATCGGGGGCCTTTCTGGGTTCGCTGTCTTGATAATATCCTGGCTGAACCGGTTGTTGGCAACGGATTCCGTAATGTTGGGCGCAAGCGGGGCAATGTTATTGTTTCCTGGAAATGTCTGGGTAGTTCCTTGTGCAGAGTTTTCCCTTTCCCTGCTGAATCTTGTATTTGCTGCTGGAGCTTCCGGATTACTGTATTTCGAGTCCGTTTCCATTGGGCGGATTACCTGTGCCGGAACTGAGAATGATTGCGGAGTCGAAATGTTTTTTTCCGCGTTGGTTGCCGGGGAATTCGGCTGTAAGGCCGGGAAACTTAATTTGTTGTTGATTGCTGTGGCGGGATTGGGTGGCGGCGCCGTATCCGCTGGTCTCTCCGGCCTCCTGAATGGAATAACGCCCGGAGTGCTATTACGATCTTGAAATAACTTAGAGAGTCGGGATCCGTCATTCCTGAGGTTGTTCATTGCGAGAGGGCGAATAGTGTTTTCGAGTACTTGATTTTTATTGAGCTTAACGGTTTTCCTCCCGGTATCAAAGGTGATATCCTCATCACCTGATAGCCAGTCTAGTGTTTCTTTCACTTTTGATTTTCCGATTAATGTTCTGTTGAGCAGATCGCTTAGATCTCTCCCGGTAATTGGTGAATCCGGAGAATTATTCCAGTCAAAAGGAATAAGTTGCCTGTCTTTAGCTGCTTTTATATATGTAGCGGCCCAGTGAGCATATTTATCCTGGGATGGCTTAACCGGATAGCCTTCAAGCTTTTCAATGAAAGAAAGCGCTTCGCCCCAGGTGATATCTTTATTCAAGAATAATAGCTGATTGTTAGGGAGAGCTATAAGATTGTTTTTTACCGCGATATCGACATATGGTTTAAACTCGTTTTTTCCCAGATTGTTTTTATCCGGGCCGATATTTGCTAGAGCGAAGATATTTTTTATAAATTCATTTCTTGGAATAGTATCATTGTGCCCAAAAGAGGTTTCACTTTCGATTATCAGTTTGCTTATGTCGCTCGTACGTATAATCCCGGTTTCAGGTAATCTAATTACTTTTTTATTATAAATAGGATAATCGGAATCATTTTGTTTTATCGATATTGCTATTGTATTTCTTCCCAGATTAGGAATTGGTATTTTACAGCTGAATGTCGGCGAATCATGTGATCCTGATACAATGTAGTTTTTATCATTTATATTAATGGTAACTCTTTCGGTTGCAACCCCGATAATCGTAATCTCCGATTTGGAAGTAATGATGTTCCTGTCCGGAGATACAATTGTAATGTCTGCAGGAATAAAGTTAGCCTCGCCGAATGACTGGTTAGCGACGCGACTTGGCTTGTTTATCCATGTGAAGTCTGAAGGGAATCCCAGATAGGCGAAAGAAAAAAAATGGTTTGGTTCTTCATCATAGTATGCGCGATAGGCATAATCAAATCGTATCCCGGCAATCTCAATGCCGCACCCGAGAGTGTAATTCGAATATACACCAATGTCTTTATAAACGCCGTTCCCAATAGGGTTCATTAACTGATCAACTCCTACCCTGAAGGCAAAAGCATTGATTGGCTTCCATTCGCTTCCCAGATGAAAAAGAAGAGGTTTTTGCATTGATAGATCAATATCGGAGTCAATATTGAATATTGCGTTATAATTGTTTAATTTTACGGAAGATCCCAATCGAAGGAGCGACGGGAGGGTATCTTCGGTTTTATCCCACTTAACTGATCCGATAAATCCCAGGTGAGGCAAGAAATTTTTGTAAAGACACCCGAAGGTGATATCGGGGTTCCATTTGTATAAAAGGCCTAGGTCAGCGTTTATTCCAAACCCGGAAAATCCATTAAGTTCTGCGCTGCCTTTGTTGAAATATTTTAATGATCCGCCGAGTAACACATCTCCTTGTAATTTAAAGGGGCTAACCTGTCTGGTGATATTCTCGGCATAGGAGAAGTAAAAGATATCATCATGAAAAGAAACTTTTTTGGTTGCTTGAGGTCGCATGTTTTCTGTAGAGGCTGCCGGCACAATCGGAATATTATCAATGCTTGAACCGATCATTCCTGCGCCACCCATCCCGCTACCAAGCGGGAACGTGCATCCAAGTTGCTTATAATCAAATTCGCTGAAGAGATTCGTGTACATACTGGTAAACTGGACATTGTCGATGAGGGTCAGTCCGGCAGGGTTCGTAAAAATTGCTGAGGCATCATTGCTCAGTGCGGTATATGCGTTGCCAAGGCCCAACGCACGAGCCCCGATCCCAATTTTTCCCGGGTCGCTGCTAATGGCTGCAAAGAGAGGATATGATGATATAGCAATAAAGATACCTATAACGCAGTACGTTAGAGCGTATCTTATTAAACGATTGTTCATAAAGAGACTCTCTCAAAATTAATACTATTATAATAAATTATCTTCTAATACTAATTATCGGTTGATGATACAATCTGATTAGAGAATTGATTATTAAATTGGAGAGAAATTTTTTTAAAAACTCAATCATTTATAACCAATAAACAAAGCTTGAATGCGATGAAAGTAGGAACAATATTCTTATGTAGCGATGTACGCTAAAAATAGCGATGTCTTTAAGTTGATTGATTAGCAAATAAAAATTATAATAGTACTATTATCTTACGAACTGAAGGGACGCGTATGCCACGTAAAATTTCTATTGATGAAGTAGAGCCGGGTATGGTAATTGCAGAGCCGGTAAAAAGACCTAATGGCGCAGTGCTGTTGGGTAAGGGTATCCAATTGAGTGACGCCTTTATTAGCAAAATGCGCATGATGGATATCCTTGAAATTATTGTTGAGGGCGAAGGCCAGGACGATATCGAGGCGCTTCTTTTGAAAGTAGAGAGAGCGACAGTTTACGATGACGCGATAAGCAATAAGATTATTGAACGATTACAGCGGGTATTTTCTGACGTGAAAGACAATAAAATCATGCAAGCTATTATGGCCATAGCGCAGAAAACTCTTATAGCGCGAGAGAAGAATCGGTTGGAGGGAGACCAGGGCAATCCATGACATCAGCTAATTATTACAAAGGCGTAATTGATAAGATAGTAGGGTTACCAACCTTACCAACGGTTATCGGGAAGATAACCGAATTAATGCAAGATCCTAAAACGGTTGCGAATGATATCGGCCGAGCTATTGGAGAAGATCAGGCGCTCACTGCGAAAGTGCTGAAATTGGTCAACTCAGCATTTTATGGGTTTCCCCGTAGAATAAGCACTATTGCGCAGGCCGTCGTTATTCTCGGGTTCTCGGCGTTACGCAATATTGTCCTGACTGCGTCAATTGTTAATCTTTTTCCAACAGACAAGACTCAAAAAACCTCGTTTGACAGGGATGCTTTCTGGACCCACTCGATAGCCACCGGAATTGCCGCGAAAGTTATCGCAAAGAAAATAGGAATTAAAGATATTGAAAAGGCTTTCATCGGCGGATTGCTACACGATGTTGGCAAACTTATTCTGGATCAGTTCATTCATCAGGATTTCGAAAAAGTAATGACCTATGTGAATGAAAAAGATTGTTTATTTCTCGATGCTGAGAATACTATCTTGCAGGTTACGCATTCCGAAATCGGAGGCTGGTTGGGTGAAAAATGGAAACTGCCGACAGACTTGGTGCAGATTATTTCTTTACATCACCAGCCGCTTTACGCAAAAGAAGAAACGAAGTTAGCCTGTGTGGTTCTTCTAGCTGATATTATTGTGAGAGCTTTAGGAATAGGCTTTGGCGGCGATAATAAGATCCCGATAATTGACGAGAGTATTTGGAACGAGTTGGGCATATCTTTTATTATGATCGAGAAAGTAATGAACGAAGTCTATGACGAGATAGAACGGTCAGGCTATTTTATGAGTATCGTGAAGGAGGCCTAGCAACTTCGTGCCAAAATTAAATTCACTGGAAAAGCGGATAACGGAATTACAAGAAGAATTAACTGTAACGAGAAAAATAAAAGATAACTTAAATAACTTTTTTGAAGATTTAAATGAGATAAACGATTTTTTAGCAAAATTAGTAGCACTCAGAAGTATCGAAGATATCGTTAATAATGGGATCCTTTTTTTAAAACGAATAGTCGATTTTGAAGAATGCATTTTTCTGCTTTATAATCCCAATAACAATAATTACGAGATCATGCCGATTAAAGGTCAGCCAGATCTCGAAAAAGAACTCCTCCATATCATTATTGCCAGGGATTTGCTTGACTGGATAATGGATAGTCGCAAAGCCGTTTTTTTTCCTATAGATGAGGCGTGTTTTTTCGATAAAGGAATAAAATCTGCAGTTTATTTGCCGTTAACCTCTTCCTATGCTCCGGTAGGTTTTTTTGTCATGCTTTCAAACAAAGATGAAGGCGAGTTTAATCTTGAAAAGAATCACCTGTTTCAATCATTAATGTTTCACATCACCATAGCAATTGAGAATTTTCAACTTATCGAATCAATAAGTGAGATGAAAGATTTCATGAAGGATGTTATGGAAAATATGATGAACGGGGTTATTACCATTGGGCTTGATAAAAAAATAACTTATATCAATAGAAATGCTCAATTTATGCTGGATATTCAAGTAGCCAATGTTCTCCATAAACCATATCATGAAGTTTATCTTCCGGAGCTTGCAGCCAAATTTGATGATATTATTTCGCAGGTTATGCAAGCAGGGAGCGTCATCGATTATGAATATGAACAAAAGTTATCTGACTCGATAGTTCTTCCTATCGGTATCTCGGCCTCCCTCCTGCGGAATAGAGAGTTTCTGGCAACCGGATATGTGCTTATTTTAAGAGATCTATCCTTAACCAGGGAAATCCTAAAATTGAAAGAACTTGATGAAATGAAGAATGACTTTATTGCGAAAGTCTCTCATGAACTCAGGACGCCTTTGACGTCAATTTCTTCCTATACTGATGCTATATTAGATGGACTGGCCGATACGAAAGAAGATCTGGATAGTTATCTTAACATTATTAAAGAGGAATCGAACCGTCTGATTACGATGGTAAACGATATCCTGGACCTGTCGAAGATGGAAGCCGGTAAAATGGTTTTTCAGCTAACAGAGTTGAGGCTGAATGACATTATCCATTCGTGCATTAATACTATGCAGCCGCCGGCCCGGAAAAAAATGCAGACATTAGTTTTCCGTGAAGAAAATAATCTGCTTGTTAATGCTGATATGGACAAGATAATTCAAGTTCTTTTAAATTTATTGAGCAATGCTATCAAGTTTACCCCGGAAAACGGTACTATCGAAATATCGGTTTCTGATCAGAAGTCAAAAGCGAGAATTGCTATCAAAGATAATGGCATCGGTATGTCAAAGGAAGAAATTGAGAAAATATTTGATAAATTCCATCAGGTTGAAAATATTAAACACCATCAGAAGGGCACTGGGTTAGGGATGTCCATTTGTAGAGAAATAATTACCAATCATGCAGGCAAAATATGGGTAACAAGTGAAAAAGCTAAGGGCTCTACCATATTTTTTACGTTACCTTTACTCCAGGGAGATTAATAATGAACTGTTTCGAAAAAATACTAATAGTTGATGACGAGAAGCACATCCGGGATGTTTTATCACTCTATTTAAAACGAGAGGGATATTGTATTTTATCAGCGGAGAATGGGAAAGAGGGCCTGGAGATAACCAGGAGGGAACGCCCCTCCATCATTATTTCTGATTCGATGATGCCGGTTATGGACGGCTTGGAGTTTTGTATGCAGGTTAAAAAGGATAGTGAGTTGAAAGATACAATATTCATTATGCTTACTGGTAAAAATACGACAGATGATAGTATCGAGGGCTTAGATATTGGTGTCGATGAATATCTGACTAAACCTTTTAATAATAAGGAGATTGTGGCGAGAGTAAATGCTTTTAGCCGGATATGCAAATTAACGAGGGAATTGAAAGAGAAAAATCAGAAGTTGGAACAATTAGATAAGTTAAAAAATGATCTCACTCACATGATCATCCATGATATGAAGACCCCAATTTCAGGAATAATGTTGACCATCGATATATTGCTTGATATTTCATTTACGAGCAATCTTGACGCTGATCAGAAGAAGTTTTTAATGAACTGTCGACTTAACGTAAAAGAATTGCTTAACATGGTTATGAATCTGCTTGATATTACGAAGATGGAAGAAGGAAAAATGGAATTAGATCTGGAACAGTTTGACTCGCGTCAGCTGGTAGAGGAATTAATGACCGAATTGAATCATCTATTTGAAGAGCGAAAGCTTAAGGTTGTTCTGGATTTTCCTTCTGAAGGGATGGAGACTTTTGCTGATATTTCTATAATTAAGCGAGTAATGATGAATCTCTTGACCAATGCGATTAAACACACGCCGCGTGCGGGAACCATTACCGTACTTTTTTCAAGAACTGAAGATGCGGTTAGCATCGGTGTGCGTGATACTGGAGAGGGGATTCCGGAAGAGTTTCAGAAAACCATCTTCGAAAAATTTTCTAAATTGACTACGAAGATGACACAAAAATACGATACCGGGCTAGGGTTGACCTTTTGCAAACTTGCAATGGAGGCCCATCGCGGGACGATCGGCCTTGTTAGTGAATTGAGTAAAGGTAGTACGTTTACCATCACCTTACCACTTGCTTCAGCAGAAAAAATATAATATAGTGCAGGTGATTTTGTTTTGAAAAATGGGGCAGGAGAAAATTTTACCATTTTCTCCGAAAGGAGTATGATAATATGAAAAACTTGTTTATAGGAAATATTCCTGAAGATATATCTGAAGCTGAGCTGAGCAGAACCTTAAATACTCAAGCAATGATTGCCAAAGTAGGGATCTTTAAAGATAAATACACTGATCGGTCATTAGGCTTCGGGTATCTGACTATCGATGAAAAATCCGAACAAGAAATAAAGTCAAAACTTAACGGGTTTGATTTAAACGGAAGCAAAATTGTTCTAAATTAAGCTTTTATTTCTTGCCAGGGTAAGCTGATTTTGAAACTGGTGCCTTGTTTCGAAGATTCGTGCAAGGTGATAGTCGCTTTATTTTTTTTAAGCAAATTGTAAGAAATATAAAGTCCAAGACCGGTCCCTTTTCCCACATCTTTTGTAGAAAAAAACGGCTCGAATATATGTAGCTGATTTTCTTTTTGTATTCCGCTTCCGGAGTCAATAAAGAGTACTTCAATTATTTTTTTTGTTTTTCTTGCTTCAATGGAAATGTATCCTCCTTCTTTTTTTATTGCATCAATGGAATTAAGCAACAGGTTGAGGAATATCTGATAAAGTTCGTTTTTGTCACAGACTATATAGTATTCAGGATCTATCTGGATTTTGGAGATAATGTTCTTGTTTGCTAATTTGTTTCTGTTATTTTCAAAAAGATCTGTAACAAACTCAAACAAATTGATTATTTCTTTCTGACTATAACTGCTTTTTCTTGAAAAGTTTAATATTTTGTTCGTGATGCTGGAAATGCGATCAACCTCATTTTTAATGATTTCGCAGAATTCATGGTCCTGGCAATCTCCGGGAATCCTTCCCAAAAGCAATTCTGCATAAATAAGAATATTTTGTATGGGATTGTTGATCTCATGAGCGAATCCCGCAGTTATTGAGCCAAGGGCAGAAAGCTTTCTTTCTTCAAGTAAACTTTCTTGTAAGGTAATCAGTTGTGCGTTTGCTTCAAGTATTTTTTTATTTGATTGGGCTAGTTTCCCTGTTTTTTTCTTAACAATAGTTTCCAGATTTTTGTTGTTTTCGGTGAGTTGTTTGATCAATGACTGATTTTGCAGCTTAATAACATAACTTTTTAGGGCTTTTGTCAAAGTATTCGAAATAATATCGATATTTTCAAAGGGCTTTGATAAATAATCGAAGGCACCAAGTCGTAAGGCTTCTATCGCTTCGGCGATAGTACTTTTGTAGGAAAGCATGATTGCTTCGGTATGAACGTTTATCTTTTTTAACTTTTTTAGTAAGGATAAGCCATTGACCCCTGGCAGATTAATTTCACACAGGATTGCACCATACTCATTTTCGGCTATTTTCTTTAAGGCTTCTTCCCCTTCAGAAGCAAAATCGACGTCAAAATCTTCTGAGATAAGAAGGATAATTAAAAATCTTCGGATTTCGTCATCATTATCAACAACGAGTATTTTGTGTCCTTTTATGTTATTTAACATTTTCCGGCAATTCTATGATAATTAGTATCTCATGTGAATGATATTTAATTTCAATCTTCCCCCCGAGTTCTTCAACTATCCAATTTAATATAGAAACATTATACTCTTCCCTGTTCTGGGCAGTAGTTACAGTAGCGCTTTTTTTGTTAAAATGATCATCATTATAGGTGGATAGGTTGTCATTACAGGTAATGATTATCGATGTGTCAGTGTGAAAAACTGAAAGCGTAAAATGCTTTTCTTTATTATTTGAGTAATTCGCTACGTTTATTATCGCTTGGATGATGTTAATAAACATCAGGTCAAGCATTAACGGATTTATAACCAAAGAGATGTGGTCTGGGCATGAGATCGAAAAATTGATATCATATTTATCTATAATTGTGGCTATTTTGTTTTGAAAAGTATTGAGATACAGAGAAAGTTGTATTTCTTGAGGGTCGTGCGGGATTTGAGAATGGAACGAGTCGACGGAAGAGAGAATGTCATAGATTGTAGCTATGTTTTTCTCAAAGAGGTTGAACTCTTCTGATAATAAGAAAGCATTTGTCGGATCCATATTAACTACTTTTTTTCTCAGCATTTGTATATGTCCGCGAAGTATCGTCAAGGGAGTTTTAACTTTGGTGATATATGAATAAAGTTGATAATAGAAGCTTCCGAAAGAAGAAAGATTTGCGGCCAGGAAGGTATCCAGAGTTTTTTGTTTTAATTTCTGTTGATAATTTTTAATGATAGTCTGCTGATACTTAACAATATTTTTAAGTTCAGCGATTTCATCTTTCGAAATGTTTGGGTTTTCCATTTTTTTTATCATGCTAATTAAATATTAACCTATGATAAAATTATGTCAATAATGCTTAGGATGAAAAGCACATTTATAATCATCACCAAATTGTTTTGCAATTATGATGTTTTGTTCCGCCTATAAAAAAAGCAGGCTTTATAGGCCTGCTTTTTTAAAAGATAAATTAATAACAATAATTATTCGAAAAGTTTAAAATTAACCATACCTTCTATTTTTTTTACTGTTTCAAGAAATAACTTCGGGTCAATAATTGTGATTTTTAGTGTATTTTCCGGTTGAGTTATCTGGTATACTTTGGGACCATGCTGTTTGATTCTGGCTTCTTTATATTCAGTAGCAAAAATACCGCCGGTTTCTTTTTCATAAGAGAATCCTCTCGATTCAAACTCCTTCCAAAAATTCTCTGATATACTTATTTCTTTTTTCATTTGAGGAGCCCCCTACGGTTATGATTTATATTAATGTATCGAAAGCTTCATGAATAAATTGCAAAGAATTATTTAAAATATACTATTTTCTTATACCTAAGCCTATAATACCCCAAGTAGGGAAAATATAAAAGAGTTATCAGGGTTTAACTCAGACCATTACATTCTTGATCGAGCCGGTCGAAGAACTCTACCATAAACTGATGCCGTCCTTGTGCCAGCCTTTTTCCTTCGTCTGTCAGCATTTTATCTTTAATATAGCGGAGTTTGACCATATACTCCCTATAGGCAGTATCTTCGATAGAATATTCCTGGGTTTGAGTGATCTCGCCATTTTGGTTATGAAGCTTTGCTCCTATTTCTCCGGCAAAAAGGAATGCCCGGCCAATTCCCACGGCACCAATGGCATCAAGCTTGTCGGCATCAAACAGTACTTTTGCCTCAAGGCTGACAGGTGGCTTATTGTTCCTGAATCGATGTGTTTCGATGCAGTGGGTAATCTTCTTTATAAAATCATCAGGGAAATTGTATTTCATTAAAACTTTTTCTGCCAGTACTGACCCGTACCTGGCATGGCAGACTTTTCCCTGGCTACTGTCTTGTTTCTGTCTGCCAATATCATGAAGCAGCGCTGCCAAGGTAATGACTTCTTTGTTTGCGTGTTCAATATGGCCTATACGGAGGCAAAGGTTGTACACCCTGTGAGTATGGTCAAGATCATGGCTTCCCCGGCTGTTTTCGAAGATGGTTTTTACATCGCTTTTAATAAGCTCAAGCGTTTCTGGCGCAATCTTTGTTTCCATTAATAGCGTAAACCTATTGATTTCTTGACTTTTTCAATGGTCGGCTGTGCAATTTCGCGTGCTCGTTTTTCGCCGGTTTTGAGTATGGTTCTGACAACTTCCGGATGTGCTTTCAGGTCTTCGTATTTCTCTCGATATGGAGCATAGAAGTTCCAGATAATTTCGACTAGCTCTTTTTTTACTTCCGAATACTTAAGCCCGCCGTTTATATACCGGTTTCTCAGGATAGCTTCTTCTTCAGTGGGAATGAACAGCTTATATATATTGAACACATTGCATTTGTCCGGGTCTTTCGATGCATCTACCGGAAGTGAATCTGTTACGATGCTCATGACTTTTGTCTTTAATGTCGCTTTATCCGTAAAGATTTCAATCGTATTATTATAAGATTTTGACATTTTTTGACCATCGATACCGGGTATCGTTGCTACGTTTTCATCGATTTCCGGTTCAGGGATGGTAAAAATATCTCCATATTCATTATTAAACCTAATGGCAATATCCCGGGTAATTTCTACATGCTGTTTTTGATCTTTTCCAACTGGAACTTTTTCGGATTGGTAGAGAAGGATGTCTGATGCCATAAGTATCGGATAATTAAAGAGTCCCATATTTGGTGCTAACCCTTTGGCGATTTTGTCTTTATAGGAGTGACTTCTTTCCATGAGCCCTACCGGGGTAATATTGGCAAGTATCCATGTTAATTCCGTCACTTCAGGGATATCCGATTGGACCCAAAAAATGCTTTTATTCGGGTCCAGTCCTAGTGCTAAGAAGCTTATTGCTGCCTCAAGTGTATTCTCAGCTAACAGAGTGCTGTTGCTTATTGATGTCAACGCATGGTAATTGGCGATGAAGCAGAGGAGTTGCGATGTTTCCTGATATTGGATCATCTTTTTCATCATCCCGAAATAATTTCCGATGTGAAGTGGCCCTGAGGGCTGTATGCCGGATAAAATTCTCATAAAAAATCTCCTTAATTAGATTATATATAATATACATATTTTTTAAGTATAGTTCAAAGGGAAATTAGTTAAGCAAAAATAAATATTTTATTGACCATAGAAAAAATATTCTTGAAAACATTTTTAACGAGATTATTCTCTTTTTGAGTGTTTTTAGCAAAAACCATATCTTTGTTGGAATTCAACAAGGCTACTTGTTTTTCTATTCCCTGCTTATAGTTGGATAACTCATTTCCTGTAAGGGAATGTAAGCTGATTGTTTTTAGTGAAGATGGATTAATTGGAATGTTTCTGCATCTGACCTCATAATGAACATGAGGCCCTGTCGATTGTCCGGTGCTGCCGACGAGTGCAATCGTTTGGCCTTGATCGATCTGCTGTCCGGTCCTGACGAGATTTTTTGAGTTGTGGCCATAGTAGGTTTCGTAGCCATTAGGGTGCCGGATGATGACCAGATTTCCATATCCTCCGAGCCAACCTGAGAAGGAGACGGATCCGGTCCCTGTAGCTTGAACCGGCGCATTGTAATATGAAGCATAGTCTGTTCCTAAATGAGGCCTGATCCGTCTTAAAATAGGATGAAATCTTTTGAGATTAAAGGTTGACGAGATACGTCCGAACTCTAAAGGCATTTTGCGAAACATCTTTCGCAAAGGGTTCCCTTCAAGGTCATAATAAGCTTCATTTTTTCCATTGTTATATAAGAAGGCAGAGAACGTTTTTTCTTTGCCGATATACTGTGCGCCGAGGACCTTTCCATATTTAATAAGTTCTCCGGCTTTTTCATATTTTTCATAATATATTTTTATGGTATCTCCTGGTTGCGGGTAAAGAAAGAAGTCGATATCCCAGGAGAAGATATCTGCAAAGCTGTTAGCTAACGAATCTCTCTCCCCGCCTGCGGCAATAGCTTGATAGAGAGAGCTTTTCAAGGTAAAGGTTTTGGTTGCTTGTACCTTGTTTATATAGACAGCTTCTTTGTAAGTGCTGAAAGCATTCTCTGTTGTTTTCACTGCAACATATACATCATAAGGACTAGCTTGATAAATAAATTTATTAATAGATTTATCGGGATTAAGACACAGCTTGTAACTGTCTTTCGGTTTTGCTGTTCTAAAATCGAAGAGCTTATCCAGGGAATTGGTTAACCCGTATATTTCTGTCGAAGAGATTTTATGTCCGAGAAGCTCATCGTATATTGCTTTTTTATCTGAGAGTTCACCATTAATGATTGTCAAATTGAGTGCAACATGGTTGGCAGGCTTACGGTTTTTTTGAGAAAGTTGGATTTTTGTGTATAGTAGTAATGAGAGCACAATAAGCAGGAGTGAGAAAAAAATAGTTAGTTTAGCTGTATGACTGTTATTCATGCTGACCTTTTCACGAATTTACCGGTAAATTTTTTTCATTGTACCTGATAATTTCATTTTAGAAAAGGCAAAAATGAAAAAGAGAGAGAAATAATCAGCTAAAATTCTCTTAAATCAAGGTGTTGCCTGAGTCTTGCGCTTTCAGGCATCGCAAGCCCAGATAATTCGGAATCAGAGTGACTTAATAGATAAATGACAAGTCTTCCGTTATTTTTTTAAGCCTGGAGAAAAACTGCTCAACCTCAAGTTTTAAACCTTTTTCTTTTCTTACGACGATATTGTAAAGATCATAGCGCTCGTCATTTTTTTCGAGTTCGACTATTGTAATATATTTCGAGCCTTTATTTCCTTCTAAATAGTAGATTTTGTCAGTATATATATCTTCGTAATAGCCCAGAGCAAAGGTCGGCTTGACTGTGCGGGAATTTTTGAAGCGTTTTTTTTTGCTTCCGAGGGAGGCGTTAATTGAGTTAAGAAGCAATAGGTAATTTTTCACGAAATATGAAATAGTAAGTGTAGGGCGTTTTTGTTGTAAGTTCGAGAACGCTGAACGAGAGGAACAGGGAATTATTGTATCTTTTAAGGTCGGGATCGTTGTTGGTTTTTGCATAGATGCTCCTTTTAATTATAGAACTATTCCGGGAAATAGTTCAACGATAAGGATACTCTTGCACGTTGATTATATGCAAAACTGGAAAAAAAATAAAGTAGAAAGAAATCCGGGGCCTTAGGAGAACATATCCTTTTTCCATAAGACAAAAGCAGTCAGGCTCATTGAGCAAAAGGAAATGAAGACAACGGCAATGAATCCCCAGGGACTTTGATTTAAGGGAACGTGGACGTTCATTCCAAAGAAACTGGCTATCATTGTCGGAACGGCAACGAGGATCGTGACCGAAGTTAAGTATTTCATAACGATGTTCAAATTATTTGAAATGATTGAGGCAAACGCATCCATCATACTTGTAAGGATGTTGCTATGTATTTCGACTGTTTCTATGGCTTGTCTATTTTCGATGAGTACGTCTTCGAGCAATTCTTCATCGTCCTCGTATTTTTTTAAGACTAGCTGGTGATTATTTGTGCTGATGATCCGCAATAATTTCTTTAAGACGACGTCATTATCTTTTAGCGAAGTAGTAAAGTATACTAAACTTTTTTGCCAATCGAGCAACTGAAATAAGGCATTATTCTTAATGGACCTGCGAAGATCTCTTTCTAAATTGTCTGTCTGATGGTTAATATACCTCAAATACTTCAAGTAGATCTTTGCTGATCGGTATAAGATCTGTAAGAGGAATTGAGTCTTTTTAAAGGTGCAGAATGTCATGGCATTTTCGGAATTAAAGTAGGTTAAAACATTATTTTCTTTTACGCAGACAGTGATAAAATATTCATTTGTAATGATGATCCCTAGCGGCAATGTATCAAAGTTATTGTTCGTCTCGTCCATAATAGGAATATTGGTAATAAGAAGGATATAGTCGGATTCTATTTCAATACGGGATAACTCTTCCCTGTCCAAGGCTGCTTTTAAGAAGTCGGCTGGGACGTTTGTTGCTTCAGCTACGGATTTTAATTCGTCACCTGTGGGTTTGACGAGATTGAACCAGCTACCCTTATCTACAGATTCCAGCGTTAAAGAGTTTAATGCTTTCCCATCACTTTTATAAATTGATAACATAAGCAATACCTCTGCGTGGTTTGAATGAGAATATCTCGAGCATGTATAAGATAGGTTAACAGGCACTAAAAGTCAAGCCTGTTTAACTCTTTAATAGCAAATAGCAGGGGTGTAGCCTCGGCGCGCCCCTGCTATTTGTGTATTGCTAATAACTTGTTTCAAGTTATTCTCTCTTTAAATAAACAGGATAAAATATTATACTGTTTAGAAATTTGAAAAGAATTATCTGGGATAATCGAGGAGCTTTTACGTGAAAAAAATATTTGTTAAACAGAAAGTTGAAAAAAATATCCGTGCCGGCCATCCCTGGTGTTTTTCCGGAGCTATTGAAAGTGCTGAGGAATCAATAGTAAACGGAGAGCTATGTGAGGTGTTCTCTAAAGATAAATTCCTGGGGATTGGCTACTATAATAGATTATCTGATATTAGTTTACGAATAATAACCAGGGTAAAACAATCAATAGATACCGGTTTTTTTATTAAGCGTTTTGAAATGCTCAAGCAGAGCAAGGAAGAATTCCTGCGCAATACCAATGCCTATCGATTGGTTTTTGGCGAAAGTGATAATCTTCCTGGACTGGTTGTTGATAAATATGGAGATGTTCTTGTTGTTCAGGTCCACACTTTAGGGATAGAACTTCTGAAGAATATCATTGTTAATGCCCTAATTAATGTTATGCAGCCGTCAATGATCTATGAGCGAAGTGATCTGGGAGTAAGGAAAAAAGAAGGCATGCCGGTCGTCGAGAAGCATTTGCTTTATGGAAAGCAGGTTGATGAAGTAGAAATTGAAGAGCACGGCTTTCGTTTTCTGGTAAATGTCGTCGAAGGGCAGAAGACCGGGTTTTTCCTTGATCAGCGGGAAAACCGGCTGGACCTGGTGCCTTTCTGCAAGGGTAAAAAAGTTTTGAACTGTTTTTCTTATACCGGCGGTTTTTCTGTTTATGCGGCTTCTGTCTGTGAATCTGTGTGCAGTGTGGACATTTCGAAACCAGCTATGGAAGTAACAAGAAGAAATTTTGTTTTAAACGGGTATGATATCGATCAGCATAAGTTCGAGGCCCGAGATGTTTTTGATTACCTGAAGGAATTGAAACGCGGTGCCTATGACGTTATTATTCTTGATCCGCCGTCTTTTGCTAAAAACCGGTTGCAAGTTTCTAATGCAATAAAGGCCTATATTACTATCAACTCAAAAGCCTTGGAAAAGCTTGAACCGGGAGGGATTTTGGTGTCTTCTTCCTGTACCGCGCACGTTGATGAACTGACGTTTATTAAGATTTTGCATCAAAGCTCTGTGAATACGGGATGTCAGCTGAAAGTCATTAAATCGAATTTTCAGCCATTTGATCATTCTTATAATCTGGCCTTCCCAGAGGGAAGATATTTGAAGTTTTTTATTATGCAGAAGTTACCGGTTGTGTAGTTTTGATGTTGTCTCGGTGATACTTGATCATACGAATGGCGCGTAAGATATCAGCTGCAACCAGAATATCGGTTTTGCCTTTTTTTTCGTTGAACAAGTAGCTTGTTTCCAGGAATTCGATGGCTTCATCTTCCGTCATATTCTCGTTCAGATTTTGTTTCATGAATTTTTCTGCCTGCTCAATGAAAAAAGACATGTCGATATCCGAAATAAATTCTTCAAATTTCTGGCTAATATGGTTAAATTTTATTTTCATTGTGTATACCTTATATTCACGAAGGACCGTGACGAAAATTATTAAATCACCAAAGTATACTATTATTATAAGGTATATGTTATGTTCGTCAACTAGCCATTACAAGTTTAATAGGGCAATCGAATCCTAAATCAGCATAGTTGTTGGGTGGGAAAAAAATATTATCTGGAAATAGTTAGGCTGTGATTGCCCTGTCCATATTAATTAACACTTTATAAAATGCACGAATTTTGTTATATTTTATAGGTCCCACTTTTTAAAATAATAAGCATTATGCTGAGGAAAATTATGGATACCATACATGAAGAAATACAGATTAGAAGAACATTTGCGATAATTAGCCATCCGGATGCCGGGAAGACAACCCTTACCGAAAAGCTTCTCCTTTTTGGCGGCGCGATTCAAACTGCCGGGGCAGTTAAATCCAAAAAGAATGATAAATCGACTGTTTCTGATTTTATGGAGATCGAAAAACAGCGTGGGATATCGGTTGCCACTTCAGTAATGGGGTTTCATTACCGGGGCAAGAAGATTAATTTGCTGGATACTCCGGGCCACGCGGACTTCTCGGAAGATACCTACCGTACCCTGACAGCGGTTGATAGTGCGCTAATGGTAATTGATTCTACCAAAGGTGTGGAAGAGCGAACAAGGAGCCTGTGCCAGGTATGTAGTATGCGGAGCACGCCGATTATCACGTTTATGAATAAGCTTGATCGCGAAGGCCGTGACCCGTTTGAAGTGCTTGATGAAGTGGAAAAAGAACTCAAAATAAAAGTTTGTCCGCAAAGCTGGCCGATCGGGATGGGGAAACTGTTTAAAGGTGTCTATAGTATATATGAAAACCGGGTTATATTATTTAAACCCCATGGCAAACAGGACAGCGTGGGTGTTGTAGAGATCACAGACATTAATGATCCGAAGCTGGATGAGCTGCTCGGAGATCAAGCCCAGAAGCTGCGTGAAGATGTTGAGATCGTCAAAGGTGTCTATCCTTCTCTTGATATCAAGGAATATTTGGACGGACGCATTACTCCGGTGTTTTTTGGGAGCGCGGTTAATAATTTCGGGGTCAGAGAGCTGCTTGATTGTTTTGTTGATCTTGCGCCGCCGCCGGTATCGCGAATGACAGATATTCGGGAAGTTCAGCCGGATGAAAGCAAATTTACCGGGTTCATTTTTAAGATACATGCCAATATGGATCCTAACCACCGGGACCGGATTGCGTTTTTGCGAATCTGCTCCGGGATTTTTGAGAGAAATAAACGGTATTATCATGTCAGGTCCGATAAGCCGTATAAAAGTGCCAATCCCACTGCCTTTATGGCACAGGATAAAACGATAATCGATCAGGCGTTTCCTGGAGATATCATCGGGCTGCATGATACTGGAACGTTTAATATCGGAGATACCGTTACCGAAGGCGAAAAGCTTAATTATATCGGTATTCCTCGATTTGCGCCTGAGATATTTAAGTATGTTATCAACCTCGATCCTATGAAGTCCAAACAGTTGAATAAAGGTTTGGAGCAACTGTCTGAAGAAGGGGTAGCGCAATTTTTTACCAAAATGACGACCGGCCAAAAATTAATCGGTGCTGTCGGTGCTCTTCAGTTCGAGGTTATCCAATATCGCTTGAAAAATGAGTATAATGCTTCTTGTAGGTTTGAAAGCGCCGAATATGCTATTGCCTGCTGGATAGCAAGCAGTGATCAGGGTGCTATGGATAATTTCCGTCGATACTATGCTTCGCAAGTGGCGAAAGATAAAGAGGGGAAATTGGTGTTCCTGGCGAAAAGCAAATGGATGCTTGAGCGAACCCAGGAAGATTATCCAAAAATAGAATTTCATTTCACCTCAGAGTTTTAGATTTATTTGTAGGGGCGCGCCGATGGCACGCCCCCGACGTCCCTACATTTCCTTTTGTTACCCGGAAAATCACGAATTGAAATATTCACTAAGAAGAGTATAGTTCCCACCATAGGCTGTGTCACATTATCAAGCTGGGAAGGTGTATCGCTATGAAGAAAGAAACCGGGAGAGTAACGATCCATGGACGGGAGTATGAAACCGTAGCCTCCCGTATTAAAAAGTTCAGGGATGACCATCCTGATTATACCATTGAGACAATCATAATTGAGCGCAACGAAGACCTGGTGGTGATGAAAGCAACCATCAAAGATAAAGAAGGCAAAATCTTAGCGACCGGGCATGCGGAAGAAGTAAGGACCTCTTCTGCCATTAACCGGACCTCCGCTGTAGAGAATTGCGAGACTTCTTCGATAGGTCGGGCCTTAGCTTGTTTGGGGTATATTGGCACTGAGTTCGCGAGTGCTGACGAAGTAGCTATTGCGCTGCAACAACAGCCCCAACCGCCCCATCTGCGTCCGGTATCCCGACCCAGTGCCGATCAAGCGAAGAAAGCTGTTCCGGGACAGTTGAGCAGCATAAAAAGGTCCTTAACCATCAACCCTGATCTGATGTCCGGAATATTGAAAAAATATAATGTAGCTGAAAATAATTTAAATGAGCTGAGCTTTGAAGATGCTAAAAATGCCATGATCGAATTCGGAACAAGGGCCCAACCTGAGGAAAAAGCTGAAAAAATTTTAGAGTCAGGGTTAGAACTCGATATGGAAGAGAATAGGGATAGAATTCCGGTAGAGTATTCAGTGAGCAAGCGACGCTTAGCTGATTTGTTGAAAGGAAAAGATGCTCATTTGATAAAAGGTTTTGCCGGTGTATTACATCTTGATATGAAAAACCTGAGTAATTTTACTGAGAGCGAGACAATGAGCCTTTTGGCGGCTTATGATAACTGGGAAGCCAGAAACAAACGAGCTTAGGCGAGCGACAATGGGAAGTCAAACAAATCTTTCATGGAACAGAAAGCTTGCAGAGATAGTATTAGTTGCAGTAATCTACATTATTATTGCCAGGCTTGGTGTGATTATATCCGGTCAACTGGTGAGTGTTTCTGGTTTATGGCCATCGGCTGGTATAGCTTTGGCTGCCCTTTTGCTTCGGGGATATTACCTCTGGCCAGGGATTTTTCTGGGGGCAGTATTCGGTGGCGGGATTCTGGATAGCGCAAGCACTCCTTTGCTGATCTCTTCTATTCTCGTGAGCTTGTGCTTTGGGGTCGGGATGACACTTGAGGCCATGTTGGGCACTTTTTTGATTAAGAGGTTCATCCCCGATCCTAATCCTTATAATCGGCGTAAAGATGTATTTGTGTTTATTATTATAGCCCTTCTCAGCACGATAACGAATGCATTTGTCAGTGTTTTAAGCCTCATTTTTACCGGATTTGCTCCCAGCTCTTCGTTCCTTTTCACCCTGCTTATCTGGTGGTTCGGTGATTTTGTCGGTATTATTCTGGTTGTGCCTATTATACTGATCTGGATAGGAGCGCCCTGGTGGTACCGGAGAGTACAAGATAATCCGGGGGAGCTGTTGCTTTTACTTATTCTTATCCTTGTTACCAGTGCAGCTATTTTTCAAGTATTTTTCAATTTTGATCTAGGAGATTATCCAGTACAATTTCTGCTGTTGCCTTTTCTTCTCTGGGCAGCGGTCCGGTTTGGGCAACTTGGGGTTGTGCTGTTTGTGCTTAGCGAGTTAATTTTCGCAAGTATTGGAACCCTGAATCGGCGTGGACCGTTTATGCTTCCGTCGCTTAATTCCTCGCTACTGCTGCTGCAAGCATACATCGGAACGATTTCTGTTGTCGGGCTGACACTCGCGGCTTCAATCACCGAGCAGTTAAAAGTACAAAGTGATCTCAAAAAACTTTCAGAAAATCTCGAGCTGCAGGTGAGAGAACGTACCGGGCAAGTAGAGAAGGGAAATGCCAAGTTACGGGCAGAAGTGCAGGAAAGAAGAGAAGCCGAACAGGCCCTCAGGCAGTTGAGTGCGTCACTTGAGCAGCGAGTTCAAGAACGTACAACCGAATTGGAATTGGCCAATAAAGAGTTGGAAAGCTTTAGCTATTCAGTTGCTCATGATCTTCGTTCCCCACTGCGCAGCATTGATGGATTCATAAGTATTTTGAAGGAAGAATGTTTTCCTGAAACAGATGAGAAATCAAATAAATATTTTAACCGTGTTCATGCAGCCGTAATGCATATGGGGCAACTTATCGAAGATTTGCTGAAGTTAACGCAGGTATCACGAAAAGAGATAGAGGTTAGAGATGTTGATTTAAGCGACTTGGTACAACGAATAGCCGATGAACTTATGAGTGAGCAGACTGACCGGAAGGTTGAATTCAAAATCCAGGAAGGGATTATTGTCCCTGGCGACAAGCAGTTACTGGGAATTCTAATCAATAACCTTCTTGATAATGCCTGGAAGTTCACTCGAACGAGGACTCCGGCAGTTATTGAGTTCGGCTCAATCAACGTTGATACCTCAAAGGCCTATTTTGTTCGTGATAATGGTATCGGCTTTGATATAAGATACGCCGATACTATTTTCAAACCTTTTTCCCGTCTTCACAGCACTGATGAGTTCCCTGGTACAGGTATCGGGCTTGCTACTGTCCAGCGTGTGGTTCAGCGGTTAGGCGGCAGGATATGGGTTGAAGCGGAAGTTGACAAAGGAGCAACGTTTTATTTTACCTTTATCGCATGAACTTCGACTTGTAACCGCAATTTATTCCAGATTATTTTTTTTAACCCACCCAACAAAGAAGTTGGGTGGGTTAATATTAGTCGCCCTGGCATCCCGCGATCAAATATCGGGTTGATGGGTTTCCTTACACCAATGACAGTTTTCAAAAAATATCACATATGGTATATATATACCCTGGTACAATCAAAACTAATTTATAAAGAACTAGGGAGGGGCAGTTATGTCAAAAGAGACGTTTCAATATCAAACGGAAGTCCAGCAATTATTAGACCTGGTGATCCATTCACTCTATTCGAATAAGGACATTTTCTTACGCGAATTGATTTCAAACGCTTCGGATGCGATCGATAAGATACGGTTTGATGCCATAACCGACCAGAATTTGTTGGAGAACAATTCCGATTGGAAGATCAAGCTTGCTTTCGATGAATCGGCAAAGACGATCACTGTTTCGGATAACGGTATCGGCATGTCAAAAGAAGAAGTTATCGAGAATATCGGTACTATTGCCAAGTCAGGGACCAAAGAGTTTCTTAAAGGGCTGCAAGAGAAAAACCTTACCAATAACCCAGAATTCATCGGTCAGTTCGGGGTTGGGTTTTATTCGTCATTTATGATTGCGGACAAAGTTACCCTGATTACGAAGCGGGCAGGCGAGGAGTCAAAGTCTGTGCTTTGGGAATCTGTTGGAGATGGTTCCTATACCGTGGAAGAAACCACGAAGGCAGCTCGAGGAACCGATATTATTCTTCATCTCAAAGAAGAGGCCTTAGAATATCTTTCTGAATGGAAAATAAAGGATATCGTCAAAAGATATTCTGATTACGTTGAGCATCCGATTGTGATGGACGTCGAAAAGGAAGAGAAAGCCGAAGAAGGCAAAGAACCCGAAAAGAAAGTAGTTGAAGAAGTCCTTAACTCGCAGAAGGCTATATGGGCTAAACCGAAGAAGGATATTTCCGAAGAAGAGTACAAAGACTTCTATAAGCATATTTCCCATGATTTCACCGATCCTCTGGAGACTATTCATTACCATGCCGAAGGCTCGACCGAATTCAAGGCGCTGCTCTACATTCCGGCGAAAGCTCCGATGGACATCCACTGGAAAGACTACAAAGGCGGCCTTAATCTGTACGTTAAACGTGTTTTCATTATGCATGACTGCAAGAAAATCATTCCTGAATATATGCGATTCCTTAAAGGTGTAGTCGATTCGAGCGATTTGCCTTTGAATGTATCCCGCGAAATCCTCCAGGAAGACAGGAATATCGAGAAACTTAAGAAAAATATTACCTCCAAAATCATCAAAGCATTACAGACAATGCAGGAAAAAGAGAGCGACAAATATCTAACCTTCTACAAGGAATTTGGACGGGTACTAAAAGAAGGGCTCCATTATGATTTTGACAACAAAGATCAGATAAAAGACCTTTTGTTATTTGAGACGACAAAAACCGAAGCCGGAAAAATGATCTCGCTCAAAGACTACAAAGCGCGTATGCCGGAAGATCAGAAGGAGATCTTTTATATTAATGGTGAAGAACGTAAAGAACTTGAGAGCTCGCCATTGCTGGAAGCCTTCAAGAAAAAAGGGTATGAAGTCATCTTCATGACCGATCATATTGATGAGTTCATCCTGCCTTACATTTATGACTATGATAAGGTAAAACTCCAGTCGGTAGAGAAAGGTGATCTCGAACTCGATACGGAAACCAAGCAACAGAAAGAAGAAAAAGAGAAAGAATATAAATCGCTGCTTGATGTAATTAAAGATAACCTGAAAGAAGAAATCAAAGATGTCCGTCTTTCTTCCCGGCTGACTGATAGCGCCAGCTGTTTAGTTGCAGGCGAGGATTCCATGACCAAAAGCATGGAACAGCTCCTTAAGTCTATGGGCCAGGCAGTTCCTTCATCAAAGCGTGTTTTGGAAATCAATCCTAATCATAAGATACTGGAAGTAATGGATGCGCTCTATAAAAAGGACCAGGCAAGTCAGCAATTGAAAGATTATTCGTTGTTGTTGTATGATCAGGCGCTTCTAACAGAAGGCTCAAAGGTAAAAGATCCTCAGCTGTTTGCGAAGATGATTAGCGATTTGATGGTTAAAGCTGGAGTGTAATATTATAAATACAGTATAGCACGCTTTTTTGCGTGCTATACTGCTAGCGATCGCAAGATTGTTATAGTACTCTTACTCGCCGATGTCCCCAAAGTGTATTCATTTTTCCAGTAGACTATTCGAAATAAAGTGATAAAATACCCTCGACTAAGAACTTGTATTGAGACTTGATTTAAATGTTGAGAAAAATACAAAAAAACAATTGGGAGGGAGAAAAATATGAAAAAAATGAGAGCTTTAAGTTTGTTTTTTATAGGAGTTATGGTGCTTACAATGTTTGGTTGCGCAAAACCTCAGCCAAGCAATACGTTGGGAACCCCAGGTGGCAATCAAATGCAAAATGAGGAGCAAGGCGGGGCGGCACCACAGACTCAACCGGACGGAACAATGCCGACAGAAAATATGCCGCAGGAGCAAGCTACACCGAACACAGCGCCGGGAACAACGGAATAATAAGCCGTTTTTTTTGCTGCCAGAGGGGTTTGTCCAGACAAACCCCTTATTTTTTTTCTGTCTCACTCATGTATTCTCCTGATCCTGTCCGAAAGTTAAAATTCGAAAAAATAAAATAGGTTGAGTTTAATTTAGCTAAATTATAATTTGACAAAAATAGCTATAATCAATATTCTGATGTCTCATGTGAATATTCAGTTATTTTTTTAAATTCGGAGGTAGCCAATGTCGATCGTAGATCCTTTAATTATTGCGGGGGAAAAATTCTCTTCACGTTTGTTTACCGGTACCGGTAAATTTTCTTCTGTCGAAGTAATGCGCGGAGTACTTGAATCTACCGGGACGCAAATGATTACTGTTGCCCTTCGCCGCGTTGACCTCTCAAACCCGGATGATAATATCCTTGGATCAATTGACCGGCAGAAATACCGGATTCTTCCGAACACCTCCGGTGCAAGAAATGCCGAGGAAGCTGTTCGGCTTGCCCGCATGGCAAAAGCCACTGGAATCAGCAACTGGATAAAGCTCGAGGTTATTCCTGAACCTCGTTATCTTATGCCTGACGGAGAAGAAACACTCAAGGCCGCCAGAATATTAATCAAAGAAGGCTTCGTTGTCCTTCCTTATATCCAGGCAGATCTTATTCTTGCTAAGAAACTGGAGGAAGAAGGCACAGCAACGGTAATGCCCCTGGCTTCTCCTATCGGGTCTAATCAAGGATTACGCATGATTGACTCCCTTAGAGCTATAATTGAGCAAGTCAATATCCCGGTTGTTATTGACGCCGGTATCGGCAGACCATCTGACGCAGCTTTAGCGATGGAGCTTGGCGCCGACGCTGTCCTTGTTAATACTGCCATCGCCACAGCACACGATGCCGTTGGTATGGGCAGGGCATTTAGGTTATCAACGGAAGCTGGCCGTATAGCATACCTGGCAGGACTGGCATCTTCCGGGCATCATGCCTTTGCCTCAAGTCCTTTAGAGTGGTTAAGTAGAAAATGACCTTCAGTCAGTTTGTCAGCACCATTAATGAAGACGCTCTTTACCATTCGGTTGGCTGCACTGCTAACGAGAATATTCCTGTCATTTTAGAAAAACAATACCTGGATTACCAGGATTTTCTCGCTCTTTTATCTCCTGCTGCGGGACCTTATCTCGATAAAATGATCGAACGGGCGCGCAAGATGACACGGGACCAGTTCGGCAATACGGTACGGCTGTATGTTCCATTGTATTTATCAAACGAGTGCATTAATTCTTGTGTCTACTGCGGTTTCAATCATGGTAAAAAAATCAGGCGTAAGACATTAAACAAAGAAGAGCTTCTCAAAGAACTAACGATCTTAAAAAAAATAGGGTTTCAGCATATTCTGCTATTAACCGGGGATAAAGCTGAAGTAGCCGGAGCAGATTACGTTACAGAAGCCATAAAATTAACTTCGGAATATTTCCCTTACATATCGCTGGAAATTTTTGCAGCAACAGCGGAAGAATACTCAAAGTTTGCTGCTGCCGGTGCTAATGGTCTGACAATCTATCAGGAAACCTATCATAAGCCTACCTATAAAACGATGCATCTTAAGGGTCCCAAAAAGGATTACCTGTGGCGGCTGGACAGTCCGGACAGGGCCTTGAGCGCTGGAATCCGCAAGATCGGGATCGGAGCATTGCTTGGTCTCTATGATTGGCGATACGAGATGGCCCTGGTTGGAGCACACGCTTATTATCTGGCTAAGCAGTATTGGCGAGCTGAATTGTCAGTTTCTTTTCCTCGTTTGCGTGATATTTCCGGGAAATTGTTTCAGACCTATCAGGTAGATGACAAGAGTCTCGTCCGGATTATTACCGCATTCAGGTTGTTTCTTCCGTGGATAGACCTGGTGCTTTCAACCAGAGAGTCGGCTTCGTTGCGGGACCAATTAGTCGGTATAGGAATAACCCAGATCAGTGCAGAATCACGAACGAACCCCGGAGGTTATAACCAGTCGGACTCATCGGAGCAATTCTCTGTTGCTGATAACCGGTCGCTGGAGGAAGTCAAAATAATGCTCGCGCAAAAAGGCTTTGATCCTGTATTGAAAGATTGGTCATATGAGTTGCAAGGCAATTCGGTTTAGCTGGACAGTGAGCGTATTAAGAGGAGGAAAAATATGAATCTTATTATTAATGGCGAAAATCGAGAAATCATTCATAGTTCCACGGTCTTAGAACTCCTGCAAGAATTGAGCCTCAATCCCGAAATAACTATTGTCGAGAGAAATCTTGAGATAGTCGGCAAAGAGCTGTACGGTAACGAGCCAATCGCTGCCGGAGACGCAATCGAAATAATCCGTTTCATGGGTGGCGGTTAATATTCGTACGTCATGAAAAGAAGTTTTCAGCTATTTCCAAATCATTTCCTTAATTCGCCTCCACTTATTTATATTAATACTTGACGGTATTTCTTTTTCTTGATTTAATTCATACTATGCATATAGGAATTGGGGTATCGCAATGAAGGTATCAACGAGAACACGGTATGGACTGCGTTTTTTAATTAATCTAGGCATTAATTATGGCAAAGGGACAATGCAGCTCAAAGAGATTGCCGAGAAAGAACAAATTTCCGAGAAGTATCTGGAACAGATAGTTACCGTGCTCAAGCTCTCCGGTGTTATTAAAGCATTGCGCGGCGCTTACGGCGGCTACAGTTTGGCTAAGTCTCCGGGACAGATTACCGTCAAAGAGCTTTTTGAGATCCTCGAAGGCGGCCTTGCCCCGATAGATTGTCTGGAAGACAAAGAAAATTGCAGCAGATATGAAGAATGCGTTATTAATGAGTTCTGGCTAAAGTTAATGGACCATATGTGTGCGTTCCTTGTGTCGTATACGTTGGAAGATCTGGTAGACATGTATAGAAAGAAAAAAGATCTCCCGATGTTCTATATTTAGTTCAGGGCAGGTAATTATGGATTAATCCGGCGGGATACCGGAAAAAGACAGCTAAAATATGACTTAAAAATAGTAAAGAAAAGTTTTGAACTCTTCAGCTTGATTGGAGAGAAAATAACCACCCACTTATGCAAAAAATGAAGAGAGTTAAGTGGATGATGGGGAGGCAATTACCATGGAATATAATATCGAAACCTTAGCGTTGCATGCCGGATATGAAGTTGACGCGACAACCTTAGCGCGAGCAGTACCTGTACACCGGACAAGCTCATATGTATTCAAAAACGCCGAGCATGCTGCGAACTTGTTCGGTTTAAAAGAACCGGGCTATATTTATTCCCGGCTGGGTAATCCAACACAGGATGTCCTGGAGAAAAGAGTAGCAGCCCTCGAAGGTGCGCCGGCAGCCTTGGCATTAGCCTCAGGGACGTCCGCTATTTTTTATTCGATCATTAATATATGCTCTGCCGGAGAAGAGATTGTTTCGGCAACCAACCTGTATGGAGGGACGTATACGATGTTTCACGACATCCTTCCTCAGTTTGGAATCACCGTTAAGTTTGTGAACCCGATAGACCTGCAAGGTTTTGAATCGGCAATCAATGCTAAGACCAGGGCCGTTTTCATTGAGACCATTGGCAATCCTGTACTGGATGTTCTAGATATCAAAGCTGTTGGGGATATTGCCCATAAGCATAATCTTCCGCTGATCGTTGATTCAACCTTTACCACGCCATTTCTACTACGACCGATTGAACATGGTGCCGATATAGTTGTTCATTCTCTGACAAAATGGCTCAGCGGACATGGTACAGGCATTGGCGGTATAGTGGTCGATGCGGGTAAATTCAACTGGAAAGATCCGAAGTTCAAGCTTTTTAACGAGCCGGATGGAAGTTATCATGGTTTGAGGTATGCTCATGATCTGGGAGACCTAAATCCGATCGCTTTTATTATGCGGATGAGACTCGTTCCTCTCAGAAATCTTGGCGCCTGTATCGCTCCTGACAATGCGTGGATGTTCCTTCAGGGAATCGAGACACTCCACCTGCGTATGGAACGTCATTGTGAAAATGCTTTGAAAGTGGCCGAATTTCTCAGTTCCCATCCAAGTGTTGACTGGGTTCGTTATCCTGGGCTTGCGAGTGATCCGGCCTATCCGCTGGCCAGCCGGTATCTTAAGAACGGTTTTGGCGGCATGGTTGTTTTCGGGGTAAAAGGCGGAAGAAGTGCCGGGGAGAAATTCATTGATAATCTTCACCTGTTCTCTCATTTGGCGAATGTCGGGGATGCCAAGTCATTAGCTATACATCCGGCAAGCACCACCCATTCACAGCTTAGTGAAGAGGATCAACGCATGGGCGGCTTAAGTCCTGAGTTAGTTCGGCTTTCGATAGGGATCGAGAACATAAAGGATATTATTAAGGATATTGATACGGCATTAGCGCACATCTAAGGACTGATGGCATTGGTGTAAGGAAGGTCCCCAATATTTCCTCTTCCAAACCCGACCTTAAAAGTAGTACAATAGGTTCTGTTTTTTATGGCAGATTATATTAGCAAATACTCTTTTAGAGCGGCATAAAGGAATCCATAATGGAAATAATCGAAGAAATTAAACGTTTGAAAAAAGAAAAAGATGCCTTAATCCTTGCTCATAATTATCAACGTCCGGAAGTTCAGGAAATCGCTGATTATTGTGCCGATTCCCTGGAAATGGCACGTGTTGCGGCACGGTCTGAGAAACGAATGATCATTATCTGCGGAGTACAGTTTATGGCAGAAACGGCCAAGATCTTGGCCCCGGATAAAAAAGTGCTGATTCCGAGAAATGACGCAGATTGTCCTATGGCCAATATGATCACGGCGGAAGATGTCATTAAACTGAAAGAGCAATATCCAAAGGCAAAAGTAGTAACGTATGTTAATTCTCTGGCAGATGTTAAAGCTGTCACTGATGTCTGCTGTACCTCAGCAAATGCGGTAAGCGTGGTTAAGAATATTGATGCGCAGCAGATTATTTTCGGACCGGACAAAAATCTGGCAGCATATTGTCAGCGGTTTGTTGATAAAGAGATCATTCCCTGGAGTGGCTTCTGTTACGTTCATTCCAAAATTACTGGGGACGAAGTTCGTCAGGCAAAAGCCGCGTATCAAAAGGCTGTGTTGCTCGTTCATCCGGAATGCGAACCGGAAATTGTTGATATGGCAGATGTAGTGCTTTCAACCAGCGGCATGTTGAAGTATGCCGGAGAGTCAGACGCGAAGGTATTTCTCATCGCAACAGAAATGGGTATTATCTACCGGCTCAAAGTAGAAAATCCCGGCAAAGATTTTTATCCTGCCGGTACGTTAAAAACCTGCCTGAATATGAAAAAGACTTCCATTCAAGATATATATCTGGCGCTCAAAGATGAGCAGTATGAAATTAAATTATCTGATGAAATTATTCAATCGGCGAAAAGATCGCTGGAAGAGATGATAAAGTATGGATAAAGGGACCGTAATTGTTGGAATGAGCGGAGGTATCGATTCTTCGGTAACCGCCGCTCTCCTAAAAGACCAGGGCTATAATGTTATTGGCGTAACAATGCAGATTTGGGATGGCGGCTGTACCCCTTCAAACGGCGTTACCCAGCATGCCTGCTATGGTCCGGGAGAAGAAGAAGAGATTGCCCAGACCGAAAAAATATCCCGGCAGTTAGGTATCCCCTTCCATGTTATAGACTTAAGAAAAGAATACAAGCATCACGTGCTTGATTACTTCAGGCAGGAATATCTTTTCGGGCGAACCCCGAATCCGTGTATCAAATGTAACAGCAAGATCAAATTCGGGGCGCTACTCGATAATGTCAAAAAAAGTAATATCTCATTTGATTACTTCGCTACAGGTCATTACGTTAATGTCGCCTATAACGAAACCAGTCAGCGGTACCTGCTCAAGCGCGCAAAAGACCTTAAGAAGGATCAGACGTATTTCTTGTTTTATCTGTCACAAGAACAGCTTAAACAGTGTATCTTCCCGTTAGGTCAGTATACCAAAGAAGAGATCCGGGAGATGTCGAGACAGAAAGGCTTCGGACTTGAGAACAAACCTGAGAGCCAGAACTTCGTTGCTCAAGGCTATACGAGCCTGCTCGAAGGTGCTACGCTGCCGGGACCGATCTTAGATACGCAGGGTAAGAAGCTTGGCGAACATAAAGGAATTCATTATTACACGGTCGGGCAGAGAAAAAGGCTTGGGATCGCAGCGGAATATCCGCTTTATGTGGTGGCAATTGACCATACGAACAATGCGGTTGTCGTTGGGCCCAAAGAGGATATTTACAGTAATCGGCTTATCGCGTCTGAGCTTAACTGGATCAGTATCGACAGGCTCAGTGAGCCGATGAAATTAAGCGCAAAAATACGCTATGTGCAGCATGAAGAAACCGCCTGGGTTGAGCCATTGGAAAATGGAGATATCCGTGTTACTTTTGATAATCCGCAGATGGCGATAACTCCCGGACAGGCTATCGTTTTTTATGATCAGGATACGGTTGTTGGAGGCGGAATTATTCAAAAATAATGCATGTTACCTGTGCAGAAGATAGTAGGAATGAAAAAAGTAAAAAGTAATTATGTGAATGTAATTCGCTGGAAATTAGGCTTTGGGCAGAAAGAAGTCCCGGCAGTACCTGCAGAAGAGCTTGTAACCTTTAAGACTGCCATTGTTAAACCGGATAGCAAAAGAATCAGCAAACCTAATCCCCGTAAAATCCAGATAACCTGGATTGGCCATTCGACCTTCCTGATTCAAGTTGGAGGGGTCAATATCCTCACTGATCCGATATTCAGTACCTATGCTTCCCCTGTCCCAATTGCTAATTTCCGCCGGCTTGTGCCTCCGGGGATTGAGTTCGACAAACTCCCGGAAATCCATGCGGTGCTGATTAGCCATGACCATTACGACCATCTCGATGCCCCGACAATAAAGAAGTTGGGAAATAACGTATGTTACTTTGTGCCTCCGGGATTAAAAAAATGGTTTAATAAAAGGAAAATTACGAATGTCCTGGAAGTTCCGTGGTGGCAGTCTGTCATGTTCAAAGGGCTTACGGTCCATAGCGTTCCGCTCAAGCACTTTTCCGGACGGGGACTCCTCGATATGAACAAAGCCCTGTGGTCAGGATGGATTCTTGAAAGCAAATCCGGCAAGATATTTTTTGCCGGGGACACGGGATATTCGCCGGTATTTAAAAAAATCGGTGAGCGGTTCGGACCGCTAAAGGTCTCGCTGATTCCGATCGGAGCGTACGCTCCGCGCTGGTTTATGCGTCCGGTCCATGTTAACCCTCCCGAAGCAGTGAAGATGCACCGTGACATCGATTCCGAGAAATCCATCGGTATGCATTGGGGAACCTTTAAGTTGGCAGACAATCATCCGAACGAGCCGCCGGTATTTTTAAAAAAGACTTTAAAAGAAAAAGGTATCGACGAAGAGAGCTTTATCGTCATGAAATTCGGGGAAACACAATCCTTTTAACGCGTGAACTGGATATGGGGCAAACCCGGAACTCGAATTAGTTAGAAAAAACCATTTGGCACAAGCTGTCCTTACTTAGTTCGAGTTCCGGATTTTTAATCCTAAGATCATTCAATAAATTTATACTGTATTTTTTTCCGCTGATCTTCTTTATATACTTTCTTTAAGAATTCAAGTCCGGCATATTTATAGATAGAAATTTCCGTCGGAAACGAATAAATGAGTGTAATAAAGAAGGTCGGATCAAGCCTTTCTTTTATGGCAACTGCTGCGGTATTGATCATATCCCCTGCTTTCTCGCTGATCAGCGTCGCTCCAATTATCAGGTTGTCTTTATCGAGAATTAGCTTGAGAAAGCCTGTATCGCTGTCTATTACGGCTCGTTCGGTCCGTTCGAAGTTAACCACAATAGAGTCTCCGAACAGGTTCGCTTCTTTGGCCATTTGCTCAGTATACCCGACATGGGCGACTTCCGGTTTTGTGTAGATTGACCAGGTAACTTCCGAATAATCTATTTCGGTCGGCTCTTTTAATATAATATTTTTTGCTATCGTAAATCCCTGATAATTTGCCATATGGGTAAATTTGTAGGGTCCGACTACATCGCCACAGGCATAGATATTCGGGATGCTGGTTTGAAGGAAGGCATTCGTCTTGATATACCCTTTGGGGTCAAGTTCGACGCCTATAGTTTCCAGCCCCATGTTTTTGGTATTCGGCATCCTTCCCAGGGACGCAAAAATCGCATCGCCGATGATGTCGATCTTTTTCCCGTCCTTTTCAATAGTGGTAATCAGTTTTCCATCTTGTTGTTTTACTTCTTCAATGGATGACGAGAGATAAAGGTTAATGTTTTCGCTGCTGAAAATACGCTCCATGAATCCGCTGACTTCCGGATCATCTTTCGGAAAAATTGTAGGGACCATATCAATTATAGAGACCTGGGAACCCAGGAATTCGAATCCCTGCCCGAACTCCAGTCCTATTGATCCGGCTCCGAGTATTGTCAGATTTTTGGGCAACTGCTTCATATCAAAGATTGTCTCGTTGGTTAAGAATGGCACATCCGTCAGTCCTTTAATCGGAGGAATCACAGGGCGTGATCCTGAAGCAATTATTATATGTTCTCCCGTATAGGTGTTGTCTCCTACCTTGACGGAATGGTTATCAAGAAGCTCTCCTCGTCCATCAATGATACTAACACCCAGTTTCTTGTATTTTTCAAGGGTGTGCTCATAATCGTCATCAACAATATGGTTAACCCGCGACATGATTGTCGATAGGTCAATTTTTTCAATTCTGGCGTCGATCCCTAATTCGTGGGCCGTAGCAATCTGGTGTGCGACATGGGCACTATGTAAAAACGCCTTTGAGGGGATACAACCGGAGTTAATGCAGCTACCGCCAAATTTGTTCGATTCAATTATTGCTACTTTAGCTTTGAGTGAAACGGCAGACACGGCGAATGCCAGTCCTGCAGTTCCTCCGCCAATCACAATTGCATCATAATCGTACGTCATAGCATGTACTCCTTTTTTAGCTAGTTGGTAAGCGTTCTTGTGTTCTTTTCAGTGATCCGTCTGTTGTTGCGAGGTAAAATAACAAGATTTACATTTAATTTCAATAGAAAAAATTTGCCTGAATTAAGCCTGTTTTTAATGCCCGGCTTATGTTTAGGAAATCTCATTGAACGAGATTCCAATTTAATAAAATAATTGAATAAAAGTTTTTCTTCTGATAAAATAATAGGGTAGGGGGGTATGGTATAAGGTGAATAATGGACAATAATTTGAATTCGAACAAAAACGGAACTGCTCCTCACTGTGAGAAGTTAAAGAAAGATCTTGTAACGAGGCTGAATCGGATCGAAGGCCAGGTGCGAGGTATTAGTAAGATGGTTTCGGAAAATGTCTATTGTGATGATGTGCTGCATCAGATAGCCTCGGTAGAGGCAGCATTAACCGGCGTCACTAAATTGCTCTTAGAAGCTCATATAAGGGGCTGCGTTGTTGAGCAACTCGCGAATGGTGATACTGGTGTTATCGATGAGCTTCTGGTCACCATAGGAAAAATGATTAAGTAACGAAAGAAATTCATGCATAAAAAAACATCGATTATGATAACCGGAATGACGTGTGCTTCCTGTTCTGCCCGCATAGAGAAGAGACTTTACAAGCTCGCTGGTGTCAAAGCCGTAGCGGTTAATTTAAGTACGGAAAAGGCGAATATTGAGTATGATGATGCCCTCATAGCAGAGCCCGGGCTTCTCGATACCATTAGAGCCTTAGGCTATGGGACTGTTGATCCTGTTTCCAGGGCGGATAGCGAGAAAGAAATACGGGAAAAAGAAATACGCAGCTTGAGAAATCTGGTCATCGTTTCGGCTCTCTTGTCGGCACCGCTTGTAATTGCAATGGTCCTCGCGCTAGGGAACCTCCCCGTAGGGTTTCTTCATAGTCCCTGGTTTCAACTCCTGGTCGCAACTCCTGTGCAGTTTATAATCGGGTTTAGGTTTTATAAAAATGCGTATCATAATCTTAGGTCCGGGAGTCCCGGTATGGATGTGCTGGTTGCGATGGGAACCAGCGCCGCCTATTTTTTTAGTGTTTATAACGGCTTTTTTAAAAGTGCGCATATGGATTTACACCGCGAGTTATATTTTGAAGCTTCAGCAATAATTATTACGCTGGTGCTGTTTGGGAAGTATATGGAGGCTCTCGCACGGGGAAGGACCTCGGAAGCTATCAAAAAGCTCCTCAAATTGCAGCCGAAAACTGCAAGGGTAGTGCGCGGTCAAAAAGAGGACGATATCCCTATTGAATCGGTACAGATAGGAGACATCATTCTTGTCAGGCCAGGAGAAAAGGTGCCGGTAGATGGCGAGATTATCGAAGGGACCTCGGCTATTGACGAGAGCATGATAACCGGGGAGAGCCTGCCGGTAGAAAAACGCCGGGGCGATAGTGTCATCGGGGCAACCATTAACAGTTATGGAGCTTTTATGTTCCAGGCAAGCAAGGTGGGCAAAGATACCCTGCTTTCGAGCATAATAAGAATTGTAGAAGAGGCGCAAGGTTCGAAAGCGCCGGTTCAGCGGTTGGCAGATAAGGTTGCCTCTGTTTTCGTCCCGGTAGTTTTGCTGATTTCGCTTGCTACGTTTTTAGTCTGGTATTTTTTTGCCGGGGACTTCAGTTTCGGTGTGATCGCTGCGGTTGCAGTTATGGTGATTTCCTGTCCGTGTGCTTTAGGGCTGGCAACTCCGACTGCGATCATGGTCGGAACTGGTATCGGCGCTCAGAGAGGCATTCTTATTAAAAGCGGCGAGAGCCTGGAGAAAGCCTATCGGCTCACAACGGTCGTCTTCGATAAGACAGGGACCATAACCAAGGGAACTCCGGTACTTACGGACGTTAAATCTTTCAGTTCGCTTAGCGAAAAGGAGATTCTCAAGCTTGCCGGGAGTGCGGAGAAACGTTCGGAACACCCGCTGGGAGCTGCAATTTACCAGGCTGCAAAGCAAGCCTACCCCCAGGTGGACGATCCGGCTTTTTTTGAAGCTGTCCCCGGAAAGGGAATCAAAGCAAGGGTCGGTGACAAAACGGTCCTCATTGGTACCAGAGCTTTTATGCAAGACAATAAGCTTGATTCCACGATAGCCCAGACCGCAATCGCTCAGTTCGAAGAAGCAGGAAAAACGTCCATGTTGATTGCTGTTGATAACGTTTTGGCCGGCGTAATTGCTCTGGCAGATATGCTCAAAGAGCATTCTCGTGAAGCGATAGCTGAACTGAAAGACCTGGGGCTGGAAGTGTATATGATCACCGGAGATAATAAGAGGACCGCGCAGGCTATTGCTCAGCAGGTCGGTATCGAGAATGTACTGGCAGAGGTATTACCTGCCGATAAAGTTCGAGAGGTTGAAAGACTTCGGAAGCTGGGGAAAGTTGTCGCAATGGTCGGTGATGGGATTAATGATGCCCCGGCATTAACCATGGCTGATATAGGAATTGCTATAGGAACAGGAACCGATATTGCGATTGAATCCTCTGATATTACGCTTATCCGGGGTGATTTGCGATCAATCCCTGAGGCCATTCGATTATCAAAGAAAACCATGGGAAAGATACGGCAGAACCTGTTCTGGGCTTTTATTTATAATATTATCGGTATCCCTTTTGCTGCGTCCGGCCTTTTGAATCCTATAATTGCCGGGGCGGCAATGGCATTCAGTTCGGTATCGGTAGTTACTAATTCGCTAAGCCTTAAACGGATAAAGTTCGCGAATACCTACCACGAACAATAAAAGATGGAGGAGAGAAGATGAAAAAAGAAATCATTAATGTTGAGGGCATGAGTTGCCAGCATTGCGTAAGTTCGATTAAGAATGCTTTAGGTGGGCTTAGTGGTGTTAGCGGGGTTGAAATCGACTTGAAGAGCCATACCGCTTCAGTCGAATATGACGAAGCGATAGTCTCAATTGCCCGTATTCGAGAAACAATCGAGGACCAGGGATACGATGTTGTTTAACGCGTTCGTATCGTGTTCCGGCATTGACTGTCTCAGAGAAAAGAAAGTGTGCGCTTCAAATGCAAAATGATTCAGCCAAGTGGGTAGATATACTAGCGTCCGTTGCCCATAGTAAAACCTTCACTAAAGGTGAGCATGTATTTCATGCCCTAACCCCGGCAGAAAATTTTTTCTATATAATAGAAGGCGAGGTACGCATCTACAAGCTTGATTCTTCCGGCCAAGAGATCGAAGTCCGGCGGGCTTTCGCCGGAGATATCTTTGCCGAAGTTCTGGTCTTTGCCGGAATAAATTACCCGGTTTCAGCCCAGGCGGTGAAACCCAGTAAGTTAATAAGCTATAACAAACAGGAAGTCTACGCTTCAACGCAGCATGATAATCGCTTAGCCTTTTTTTTCATTGAAACCTTAGCACGGAGATGCCTGTTTTTGAATCAAGCCATCGATAATGTCTCAATGCAGGACCTGCCCGTTCGTTTAGCCCGCTATCTTTTGGGATATCTTGAGGAGCACGATATCCCCGTGAAGAACAACCAAGCCATAATCGAATTGTCGTTCCCCAAAAAAGATCTGGCCAACAAACTGGGTACGATTCCGGAAACCTTATCCAGGACCTTTGCCAAGCTCAATAGACTGGGGTACGTCGACGTATCCGGGAAAACAATTCTGATCAGGAACATAGAAGACTTAAAAGCGTTTTCGCTCTAAAGGCGATATGTTTTTCTTCTGTAGTAGTTGTCCGCACGGTGTTCCTGGACAGAACTGCAGCGGGTATAGTTTAATAGTAAGATACCGCGATAGAAACGGAAGCATTCGTTGTTAATAAAAGACATTCCGATATACGTAATGCACTATACAAAACTAGTCGATCGACGGATAAGGCTTGAAAATGTCCTTACCGGCATTGGCCTTACTGCGTATTGGGTAACAAGTTTCGATCAGGAACAACTTGACGGCAGCGAGTATTATTTTGATAATCAGGAGATTTGGCGGCAAAAAACAAAGCTTTTTGGTGACACGCCGTATAGGATACTAAAAAAATCAGAGATATCTCTGACTATGAAACATTTATATGCCTTTTCACATGCCTTGGCTCAGGATAGCGAGTATTCACTTTTTCTTGAGGACGATGTGGTTTTCTGTGATAACTTTGTAGCAATTTTTGATCATATGTTCCAAGGACTGCCGGCTGATGCTGATGCTGTTTTTATCGGAAATGGATGTAATCTGCGAATAAAAGCTCCCTTGCCGGATGTTCATTTTTACTGGAGAGACCATCCCGCGTGCAAGTGCACAGACTCTTTTCTGCTCAAAAAATCAGCCTTAGCTAAAATATTAACGACAATAAAACCGTTTAACTTGCCGATTGATTTCGAGTTATGCTACCAGTTCCAGCTGCATAATCTGAAGGTATACTGGCTGGAGCCGCCTATTGTCATCCAAGGCTCGCAAGTGGGGCTGTATGAATCGGCAATCCAATAGAAAGGGATGCGCATGTCGGCAAATGTCTCAGAAATAACCACCTTTAAGTACCGGGATTATACCTGTTTTTGTTCGAGCTACAGTTTTGAAAACATACAATTGACAGAGGTGCCTGCCTACCAGAAACAAGTCTTTAATAAATTTGGTTTTACGCTCAACCAGTTCCATGGCGATATGCGGCACCCGGATTTTATGGATTATATTATGAGAGCGATAGACGCGGATATTTTTATCTTTTTCGATATTGATTGTATTCCTTTGCGCAAAGATGCGATTGACTATTTGTTATCCCGATTTTTGCAAAAGGAAGGTATCCTGGGAATAGAGCAGCAGTGTAACTGTAACGCTTCGGTTAACCATATTTACGCCGGTCCTGCCTGTTTTTTGATTACGAAAGACTTGTACGAAAAGTTGGGTAGACCATCTTTTACAGAAAACTACCGGAGTGATGTTGCAGAAGAAATAACCTATATCTGCCAGGATAAAGGTATTTGTGTCGATGTTCTGAGAAAAACGCATAGCAATGGAAACCAGTGGCAGTTAGGCGAAACCGGGTGGTTTGGCAATGGAACAACGTACGAAAACGATTTGGTTTATCATCAATTTTCAATATCATCACAAGTTAATAATTTTATTGAAAAATGCAAAATGGTTCTGGCTACATAGCGTTGCCAGATTGTTCATACCGCTTAATCATTAGGTATCAGTGCCAGCAAGTATCATTTTTTTATACCACAAAAAATCATGTTTAGCCGGATAAGTTCTTCCTACAATTTCTTGGTATTTTTTTTCCAGGAAGTCTTCGGTGAGGTCAGTCCAGTTATCAATCACAACAACAGGCAGATCATAGAATGATTCCATCGCTGTATGCTTAAGAATGATAGGGATTGTCCCTACGTAAATAGATTCCCAGATTCTATGGCAATCTATACTGTTACCCGGGGGAGAAATGGTAAAGCTGTAAGAAGCCAATATGGTAAGGTACTCTTCGTAGTTATGTTGAGAAAAATCATAAGCGATAAAACTGCAATGCTGGAGCTCATTCAGTGCTTTGAGCCTGTCTTTCATATTAGTTGCAAGGTTAAAATTGCAGTAAACCATGCTTTTTTTAACAGTGGTTTTCTCCATAACCTTCACGAGGGCCTCTTTATTGCCATGTGGCCATTCTTCATTCGCAATACCGATTGGTATTGGTTGTAGTTTCGGATGCTTGATATGACAGTTCATTCCATACCACTTGATTAAATATTTATTCTCTAAGAGAGTGATATTGTTTACTGGATGGTCAGAATTATGAGTAATTAGTATAAAAGGGAAATTAATCTTTGGTAAAACCTGTTCGATAAAAAGATCTAAATAATAGTCAGTTTTTACAAAATATATATTCCTGTCCGGCGAAATGAATAAGTCCGAAGCACATTGATCGATAACACAGTCTGCTAATCGCCGGAACCTGTTCCCGGTTATAATGTGCTCTTCCTGTAATGCCGGTAACGACGTGCTCGCAAATATATCCCTTCCAAGCCGGGCATCCTCATGAAATTGCCGGATTCGTTTGCAATCAGTATTGTAAACCGCAACGATATCTGTGTGTTCTGCGGAGCGAAAGGCCTCTCGTGCATTCAGGGGATTATTATAGGTGCCGCCTAGTTGCGTTAATCCAATATTCATAACGTGCCGGAGGTAATAACTAAGACACAGGTCAATCGTAGTCTGGGTATCCTTATTATTATCAAAGAGCTGCTTCGCAAAAATAAGGAAAGCCTCTCTTTTTCCAAACAAAAGTTTCATAAGTTCGCGGCTCAAAAAAAGTCCCGGTCCTCCGGCATAAATCGCCGTATCAGGATCAAGCGTTGCCAGAGCTTTTTGAAGATTATACGGATGAATAAATGTCCGGCTATCTAACGAGACAAACCACTCGGCGTTCGGATGTTTCATATACATATCACAAAGACCAAAGAACCGCTGGAAAAACGTAGACAATTCTGCAGGTAGGCTCTCAATTTTTAATAATGTGATAGGAAGTGCCGGATCATTATGATAGCCGTGGAAATATATATATTTATAATATTCTCCCCAGGATAGTTTAATCGCCTTATCATGGTTGAAGTTATTTGCTTGCGTATATACGGAAACCACCGTATTCGCTATCTCCTTAAGTGCTGCGGGTTTACAAAGCAGTTGATTGTTATTGATCGAAAGTAAGTGCAAGGTTTTCAGTCTGATAAGAATACCATCCAGAGGTTTGAGATATCTGAGGACTGCCTGCTCTAAAGGGATGTCGCTATTGTTACACGCGTAGAATCCTATATTAACTGGCAATTCGCTATAATCTCCGGGAAAACCATATTCGAATATAGCCCAACTCGTGAACCCTGCCTGTACAAGGAGCGTATTCAATTCCTCTTCATTAAACAGCGACTTATGCAGTTGCGCTTGGTAATTTCTTACCATACTATCTTCAGGATCTCCATGAGTATAGCGGAATACATTGTAGAGATCAAAAACAGGACCTGCCGTTCCGGCAGATTTGTCCAGGTAAAACTTTGCCACATTTGTAAAATATGGTATGCCTATATAACAAACAAACCCATTCTTACTTAGAGCTTGGCGGATACGGTAGAGATGACAGACTCTTTTGCTACGGTAGAGATGCTCAAAAAAAGCATTACTGAAAGCGCACCCTATCGATACCGGCAATACCGGCAACTGGGCAAGGTCCATAGATAAGTCGGTGGTCTCAGTTTGGCTGATATCAATATTTATATATCCTTCAATGCGATGATTGCCGCATCCCAAATGCAGCTTCGCGTTCTCCAGATGTTTGAACTCTTCAGCAGTAATACTCATGTATTTTCCTTCGGAATAAGTGGTCCTGGGTGGCCGGTTCCTGGCACTATTCTGGTTTACAACCTTCCCATTATCTTAAACTTCCAAATAAATAATCATTATGGGTACCGTCCCAGGCCGGATTATCTATCGGATTGAACCCTGTAATATTGGTTATTAATGCGTAATCATTCCTTAATAAAAAGTTTACGGTATCAAGGAAGGTCGGCGTATAGATTTCTACTAATATAAATCTTGGTCTGTATTGGCTATAATCCAGTCCCATTAGAACTGGCAATTCATAATTTTCTACATCAATAGACATTAAGTCAACTGGGATATCTTTTAAATGGTTTGCAAATACTTTATTCAAGGTTAACGCTTTAACCGAAACATTAGACATCCGGTTCAACCTTTTTCCCTCTATACTTGACATCGGGTGTCCATCAAAATCCCCGGACAGGCTATCTGCCTGTTCGTCATTTGTAAGGGCTGCATTGATACAATAACTATGAGGACGATTTTTAACGCAGGCATGAAAGGCGTTTATTGAGGGTTCAACCAGAACCCCTTTCCAATGTTTATCTTTCTCAAGATAATAAGTATAAGAATCAAAAATACCATCATTAGCGCCAGCCTCTAAAAATATACCATTTTCTTTGTTTATTATGCCGAACAGCTTTACCAGATGCTTTAATTCCATATCATTTATTATATAGGCAGGAAATAAATATTTCAATTTGCTGGGCTCGTTCGCGAACAGTTCTTATTGTTTCGTAAATCTTTTGTCAAAGAAAAAATACTGTAATTATCTCCAAAATATTATCAATTGAACCGTGAAAAGGGTTCGCAGGTTCAACTCTTGTGTAATTATCATTTGCAGGTATAATGAGCGAACGCGGTAAAAAGGGAGGTTTTATTATGATTAAAACAAAAATTGCTCTTTTCGATGCGAAAGCCTATGACATCGAGTCTTTTAATTCTACAAATAGAGAATTTGGCTTTGATATAAAGTATTTTGAAAACCGGTTAAGTGATGACACTGTTAGTCTCGCGAAAGGTTTTAACGTTGTCTGTGCTTTTGTGAACGATACTATGGATGCAAAGGTTATCGACGTCCTCAAAGAATCCGGCATAGACCTTATTGCACTGCGAAGTGCCGGGTATAATAATGTTGATTTGAAAGCCAGCTACAATAATATCCACGTTGTGAGAGTTCCAGCTTATTCTCCCTATACTGTTGCGGAACATGCCGTAGCCCTGATGCTTACGCTCAATCGTAAGACCCACAAGGCTTTTTACCGCACAAGGGATAATAACTTTACGATTAAAGGTCTGTTGGGATTTGAGATGCACGGAAAGACCGCCGGAATTATCGGGACCGGAAAAATTGGGAAATGCCTGGTCAAAATATTAAAAGGGTTTGGGATGGAAGTGCTGGCTTATGATAAGTTCCCGGATGAACAATTCGCTAAGGAAGAGAAATTTGAATATGTTGATCTTGATACTCTTTTTAATAAGTCTGACATTATTTCGCTTCATTGCCCGCTTACCAAAGAAACCTTCCATCTGATAAATGTTCAGACCATGGCGAAGATGAAAGCCGGGGTCATGATTATTAATACCGGACGTGGCAAGCTGATCGATACCAAAGCATTGATTGAAGAGATCAAGTCGCAGAAAATTGGTTCAGCCGGGCTTGACGTCTATGAAGAGGAAAGTGAATATTTTTTCGAAGATTTTTCGGCTACGGTAGTGGAAGATGATACGCTGGCAAGGCTGCTTTCCTTTACGAACGTACTGGTGACTGCTCATCAGGGATTTTTTACCAAAGAGGCGTTAGCCACTATTGCCCATACTACCTTACAGAATATTAAGGATTATTTTGCTGACAGCAAACTGGAGAATGAGATTTGCTACAAATGTGACGAGAAAGTCTGTGTTAAGCAGCTTAAAGGCCGCTGCTTTTGATCACTGAGCTATCATAACTCAGGTGACGCAAGAACATAACAATTCTATTTCTAACCGGATATCACGATAAAGCATTAATATTTTCAGTGATTGAACCCTTTTTATCCCACACAGCATTGTAGATCGGCCCTCCGTTTTTCGTGATGCTAAAGGAACCGTTTTGGAATTTTCGGTTATTATTAATGATGTAGCGGACAGTTTCATTCGTATTTGTTTTTTCCATAGAGAGAATGATAGATATGGTGGGCGGCCTGTTATTCCATGCGGATGTTATTTTTTCTCTGCCTAGCACATAGGTCCAGGACCCTTCTGTAGCTTCGTTATTGCTTGTTCCGGATACAAACGGGCTATCATTGATGGCAATATCCCATGAAATTACGTTTTCCGACACCGGCGTTCCTGTGATTGTGACGGTAGACGCTTTATATCCTGGCGGAGAGGTTATTGTCCAAATCGAGGCTTTGTTATTTTTTTGCGGGACCGTGCTCTCAGTTTCCTTTAATATATTGCTCGATAGGTTGGTAAATAGAGTTATATCGGAAATAAATGTAGAAATTAATTTCGCGGTATCGGTTTGTGAAGCAGGCCCCTTTATCTTAATTGAGGAAGGTGTAACAAAGCTGGGGAGCTGCGGGGGATCAGGGCTCGCAGAGATTTGTATGCAGCCGTTAATCGGCAGCAAGCAAAACGCTAGCAGGCAAAAAGAAATATAACGCATTTTCCCTCCCTAAATTGACCAGGCATTATGATATATTAATATAAAAAAAAGTCAATGGAGGTTTGGCAGGTATTGTAGCCTGGTTCTCCAGGATTTTTAGGAGAAACTGATATGCTTTCTCTAATTCTTTACATGTTCAGTTATTAACCCTGATAATTCCAGCGAGTTTTTTCAAAAAAACTAATTATGTAGAAAATATGGCAGTTAGAGAGCTTGTGGCTAAGAGAATATTCAGTACTTATTGCCAAAAATTTTCTTAGAAGAAACTGGAAAGGAATTATCCGGGATAAAAAGCCAGGATAATATTTGGCATGAAAGTTGATACAAGATAGGTAAGGTTAAGTAAAGGGGATGAGTGCCATGAACAATCAGGATAATGCTTTAATAAACCAGATGTTCGAGAAAGCCGTTAATCAAGAGCCGATCATATCTCTTATGAAATTGGAAATAGTATTTGATACTAAAAAGGTTAATATATTTATCAGCAATAATTAGATCTTAGAGGGCGCAGTATGGTTAACAACCTGTGAGAGGAAGAAATATAATATATACGTAATTTTTTTATTTTGTTATTCTATAACCAAGGGTTGAGCTGCAGTTGTTATACGTTTTTGGTTATATCAACGCCGTGCATAGAACTAAAGGATGGCAAGAAAAAATATGAAAAATATGCTGTATTACATAATGTTGATTTCGATAATTTTGTTGATAATGTTTTTATACATTTTAGTGAATTATTATATCTACGGTAAATTGCTGGCGATCATTCCTAATAATCGTTTATGGCTGTTAATTTATCGAATAACTTTTATAGCGGTAGCCAGTTCTTTTTTGGTAGGGAGGATTATTGAGCGTGTTAATTCCGGTATCGTGAGTGGGACGATAATTCTGGTTGGCTCGTTCTGGTTAGGAATTGCATATTATCTGTTTTTGTTTTTTTTAGCTGCCGATGTAATCATTTTTTTGCTAACTTTTTTTCATCTGGTTCCAGGTACCAGAATAGCCGGTACTATGCTGCTAAGGTCTTGGACTTTCGTAGCTTTGGTGACAGCGCTAACGGTTTTTGGGCACCTTAATTCAAAGAATATCAGAGTCACGACAATCAGGTTGGATATACCCAAGCAGGCGGGTACGTTGAAGACGCTTAATCTCGTTGCTGTGAGTGATATTCATTTAGGTACCTTGATCCGTAACTCTCGCCTGAAACATATTATTGATACCGTGAATAGCCTAAATCCTGATATTGTCCTTCTTCCCGGTGATGTGGTTGATGAAGATCTTGCGCCGGTAATTAAATATAATATGGGTGACGAGCTTAAGGCAATTAAGTCCAAATTCGGGGTATTCGCCAGTACCGGCAATCATGAGTATATTGGTGGAGTTGAATCTGCGGTGCATTATCTTTCTCAATATGGGATCAAGTACCTTCGAGACGAAAAGGCGCTGGTAAATAACAGCTTTTATTTGATTGGCAGAGAGGATTCGAGCCGGTTCCGGTTTACAGGAAAGAAAAGAAAAGAGTTACAGGATATTATGACCGGTATCGACAAAAATTACCCCTTACTCCTGATGGACCACCAGCCGCGGAATCTTAAAGATGCTTATAATAATAAAATAGATTTTCAGATATCCGGACACACGCATAACGGGCAGCTATTCCCGAATAGCTTTATTACCAATATGATTTTCAAAAAAAGCTGGGGTTACTTGAGAGATGGTCAAACGCATTATTATGTTTCTTGTGGGGTAGGTACCTGGGGACCTCCAATGAGGATTGGCAGTATCGCTGAAGTAACCAACATTATCATTAACTTTAAACCATAAATCAGGTTAAGGCTGAAACAAATAATCCGGCTTAAATCGCACTTCCTTCACCTGCGGGAATTGCTTCGCGGTTTTAATGAACTGGTTGTGCAACATCATAATCCGTGCCGAACCTCCGCTTGAGAAGTTGTTCGGATCATTAAAGGTTAGGGTTAATATTCCTTTGCTTAGTGTGGCATCTTGCAGCGTAAAATCTGGATAAGGGAATTCGGTACTGAACCCTTCGGTTATTTCTTTTGCTGTTAGCCGGCCTTCCAGTAAGAGGTTTATCGTATCTTTAATGGGGGTTCTGGACGGGGTAATTTCACGCTGTACTGCTATGATCGAGGCCGGATTGCCTGTCATCTCCTTATCGATGTTTTTAGCTTTTTTGCTGTTATAGTAGAACAACTTTACTTTCACCATGTTTTTGGCGATATTCGTTGATTTTATATGGACTCTGCTTTTATTGGCAGTTTTGGCTTTGTCATTGTCTTTATATAAATATAAAGGTGCAAAGATAGCTATAACAACGAATAAAAACAAAAAAATATAAAGTTTGAGGTAGCTTTTAGCCGGTTTTGTGCGTGTTTTTATCCTGGATTTTTTCTTCTTTTTTGCCATAAATAATGCACCTTTTTATTGTCTGCTAGTTATCTATAATAAATGGGATGAGTCGACTTTTCAAGGGAGCTCCCATAAAATAGCAGGGCAATTTTAATTCTTTTTTCTCGCTGTATTGTATTATAAGAATCCGTATATTGCTCAAAATACATCAAATTATGAACATTATACTTTTTCGTAAAGCCGTCTAATAAATTATTTTTATTGGGTGGTTTTCCCATTCAACAATTCAAATTCTTTCTCATTAGCATTCAGTGCGAAAGACCCGGTTAATCCTTCGGTTATATATATTTTTTTATCTCCGGTAATAAAGATTGCGTTTATTCCTTTTATGCTATCTATCAGGCGCAGGCCTTTTTTTAATCCCAGAACGAAGGTTGCAGTGGATAATGCATCGGCATCGATAGCTTGATCTGCAATGATCGTAACGCTCATGAGGTCTGATTCCGAAGGATATCCGGTCTTGGGATCAAAAATGTGGTGGTACCGTTTATTGCCTTTCATAAAAAACCGCTCATAATCGCCGGATGTGGCAATAGCTTTGTTGGCGAGCCTAACTGTACCGATATAGGTCCCGTTTTTTTCCCTGGGGTGTTGAATCCCGATATTCCACGAAGTCCCGTCCGGTTTATACCCTAACGCGACAATATTGCCGCCGACATTTATAAATGCTGATTTTATGCCTTTTTCTTTATATATTTTTATAACTTCATCCCCTGCGAACCCTTTCGCGATGCCTCCGAGATCGACTATTTGCCCTTTCATCGCAAGCTTGGCTGAAGACTCTTTTTCGTAGAGCTTCAGACCTTTGTAATCAATCAGCGTTAAAAGCTTTTTTATTTCTGCTGGTGTTGGGACTGAAGGGTTTTCTGAGGTAACGCGCCATCTTTTTGATAACGGACCGACCATGACATTGAAGGCTCCGTTACTTAATGTCGCGTATTCCAGCGATTTTTTCAGCACATACATGGATTCTGGGCTAAGTTTTACTTTGGCTTGCCCTGCCAGGGTATTAAGTTTATGAATCTCGCCGCCGGGAGTATATACCGTCATCAGGCTTTCTAATTGTTTCACCCTGGTTATTGCTTCCCGGGCGACCTGTTTTGCGTTTTTACCGTATATTTTTTGTGTGATGACCGTACCCATTGCAAGATCAGCCGAGTCGTAAGGCCTGTCGAAATTAGAGGCGCAGGAGACTAGCAGTGCGGTGGATAATAATAATAATAGAAATAGAGAGATAAGTTTGTTCATTGAAAAGGTTCCGTAAAGTATTATTGGGGGAATTATATCATGTCTTATTCTGGGTGTTAAAGATGTTAATAATGTGTCTTCGTAGGCTCCTCAGACATCCTCGGCGATTTGGGTGTCGGATTGTTTCCTCGTGAGAATTACCGTAGATTATAGTCAAAACCAATGCGATAACGACTGGACTGTTATGAGAATATTTGTAGAAAAAATAATAACCAAAAATGATTATATAAAGGTTTATAAAAATAGTCTGGTAACAAATCTTGCTTTGTGCTACAACGACCCCAAATCGGTAAAAAGGGGGGGAGTCGTATGCGATACAAGGTTTGTCTCATCATAGTGGCAGCAGTGTTGAGTATTGGGCTTATTGGGTGTGGGCAAATAACGAAGGACCTTACGGATGATAGTGCGAAAAACACGACTGGTGGTGTGAATCAAGATCAAGAGACGGTTATTTCAGAGAGAACAGTCAATATATCAACCTCTATGGTAAGGGCCGGCACTATCAAACCCCAGTGTGTAACCGGTCCCGATTCAATTACGCTAGCTGAAGGCAAGTCAGAACTCTTAAGCTTTTTGGTAGATTGCCAGGATACAACCACTCCTGGATTAATCCGCATTGAATTGCGGGGGTATCTGGACGAGGATGGGCTTGTCGGACAGGATAACCCGACGAGTATCCTGCCGGTTAAGGTAGATTGTTCCAACGGCACAATTGAACTCAATAAAAACACAGTAGTGCTGCAAACCTGGACAGCGCCATTTGCGGCAAGTTCGCTGTCAACTACGGTGGACATGAATGTGTCAGGTGACTGGACTAATGCCGGTAACCAGGCCTATAGCGGAAAGCTGCATTTGAAGTTGGTGAAGGTTTTTACTCCGGATGGAGTGGAAACTGATAAATTCATTTGGCATCAGGTTATACCGACGCCATTTCCAAGGCGATGGGGATTTTCCGCAATAGAGTTTAAAGATAGGTTATATATCATAGGCGGAAACAAAGGGCCAACATCTGGTGATTTGGTTAACGATATTTGGTATAGCGATGAAAATGGGAACAATTGGACGCAAGTTTTAGTACCAACTGGTAATTATGTAATAAATAATAATGGAGCAGTAGTATTTCAAAATAAGATCTGGTTGCTAGGTCCGAATGGTGTTCATAATAGTTCTGATGCTATTAAATGGGATAAAATGACAAATCAAGCGGTTGCTCCATTCAATCCATTGGTTTTTAATAATAAGCTCATGACCATAGAAAATGATACTGTATGGGAATCTGAAAACGGTAAGGACTGGAACTCATTCTCAATCTCTGCTCTTCAAAATTTAGAGAAAGGCAATGTTCTACCTAACCAAGCAGCTGTTTATAAAGACAAATTATTTATATTAACAAATGGCAAATTATTATATTCGACTGATGCCCATACTTGGCAAATATTAAAAACTGACATGAGGGGCGAACTTTTAACGGTATACGACGATAAGCTTTGCTTTTTTGAGCGTTTTGCGGAAAAAGGTGTGGTGGGAATGAAAGTATTACAATCTACTGACGGCAAGAATTGGTCTAGCCTAGTTATTAACGGCGATAACTACAATGTTTTGTTGAGTTATTCAGTGTTTACAAAATTTCATGACCGTTTATATGCTTTTTGGAGTGATATCGACAATATGGGGAATAATTACCATTCTGAAGTATGGTATATTGACCCTAGCTAGGAAATAATAGAGAGCACAATGCGCCCCTGGTTTTAACTGGGGCGCACTTTATTCCTTCGTTTAATCTCCATAAGGCATATCTATCAAACTGTTGATATATCGCTCAATCCAATAATACTGACCTACTTCTTGTTTTAAAGCGCCTGTCACACCAGAAGGGCAACCGTGTGTCGACTGCCAAGTATTTTCAATACCATTATAATCATCATCTGTTATTATGTTCCCTGTTGAATATGTCGGATAATCTCCTGCTGATGGATAAGTTGAATTAGGAAATGTTACATAAAAGTTTTTAAATTCATTAATAAATCCATTATCTATATTGTCCCGCCCTCCGGTTAGGCAGCCTGCATTTTGTGTCACTAAGCTTGCTGCGGTTGTGGCGTCCTGCGAGGTGATTCTTATTGTAGGCTCAGGCATAAAAGAAGGATTTGAAGCCATAACCAAGGGGTGGCTGACTGCCACTAGTAGCCTTTCTTTTTTTGCTATACTATAGGTAGTATGGAATTGATCAGCAAACTCAACTACTGATTTTGAGGTTGGTCATTAGTATCTCTTAACGGCAAATAATAGAAAGTTAAAAAGTAATGCAAAAACAGAACAGTAAAGTAGAAACCGCAACTCCAAAATCATGTTCAATTTCAGTTGTAAAAAATGAAGCTGATAATATTGAATCTTTTGTCAGATATAACTTAAATGTAGTAGATTCCATGATAATAATGGATAATAACAGTTCTGACAGCACTTTATGGATCTTAAACCGGCTGCTCGCCGAAGGCTTACCAATAATTATTATGGAAGATAAAACAATTTCCCATAATCAGAGTGAAAAGATGACCTTCTTATTGAATGAATCGGTGAAGCGGTTATCTCCTGATATTATTTTTCCATTGGATGCTGATGAGTATATCACAACAATTGATCCTGAACTTAATCCCAAAGAAATATTCCAATTGTTAGAATTAGATAAAATATATTACATAAAATGGCAGACATATATCCCTACTGTTTATGATAAGAAGGATGAGCCATTCATCCCTAAAAGAATCAATCATATCCGTTCAGACAGTTTAGAGGATTATTCTAAGGTAGTTATAACAAAAACCATTATCGAAAAATATCCTCTGACTGTCGCCATGGGCAATCATGATATTACACTCGATAAAGGCTTGTTGTCTGAAAAACAAAATAAACGGGTAGATATAAGAGCATTAAGAATCGCACATTATCCGGTTAGATCTCTTTCCCAGCTGAAATCTAAAATATACGTAGGCTGGATTAATACTTTGATGAAGCCTAATAAAGGTACATTAGAAGGTGAGCACTGGAAAAATTTGTATAATCTTTTAAAAAATGAGAAAAGCATTGATCTCACTGGGATAGCAACTTCATATGCGGTATTTAATCGCCAGGAAATCAATAAAGAGTTATCATTTAACCCGCTGAATATATCTTTTTGCAATAATATTGAAATAAAATATATCAAAGAATCACAAAGTGATCCCTTGCTGAATGTATTATCTAATTGTGAATGTTTGGCAGAAGAATATGCGCAACTGCATAGGGACTTAATAAATCTACAAAACGGGCAAACCACGCTGGAATGAGATTCGTGCTATTGCCGAACTAACTAACCTCAAAATACGCTTTTTTAGCTATTTAATGAATAAAATATGTTTTTATTTGGGATGCTTATATTCTTATGTTATAATAATTTTGTTTTTCTCATTCGGTTAGAATTCAAAAAAAGGACAAAAGTGAAATTTTCAAAATGAAACAAATATTAAAAACCTTTAAAGGCGGTATAAAATTGCCGCATCACAAACATACCTCCGAGATGTCGACGGTGACGATGCCGATACCAAAAAAAGTTGTCATTCCAATGCTTCAGCATATTGGAGCGCCTTGTGCTGTCCTGGTAAAAAAAGGGGACAAAGTAAAGGTAGGCCAGAAGATCGGGGATAGCGAGTCCTTTATCTCAGCTCCGGTGCATTCAAGCGTATCCGGGGTAGTGCTTAACGTGAAGCCGGTCCTTTATCCCGGTGGGTTCGAAGTTCCTTCGGTTGAAATCGAACCCGATGGTTTGCAGGAAGTGTATGAAGGAATCATGCCTCCGGGGAATATTCCAACAAAAGAATTGATCAGCGCGATCCGTGAATCAGGTATTGTTGGTCTTGGCGGCGCAGGGTTCCCAACTTCAGTTAAACTATCACCGCCACCTGGCAAAACACTTGCAGTGCTAATAATAAACGGGGCGGAATGCGAACCGTACATAACCTCCGATTACCGGGAGATGATGGAGAATCCGCAGGGCATTATTGACGGCACCAGAATTATCATGGATATTGCCGGAATAAAAAAAGCCTTTATAGCAATTGAATCGAACAAGCCTGAAGCCATAAAACTCTTAACCCGGCTCCTCAGGGATGATCCGGATATCAAAGTCGCGTCCTTAAGAACGGTTTACCCTCAGGGAGCAGAGAAGCAGATGATATATACTGTTTCCGGAAGAGAAGTCCCGGGCGGAAAACTTCCTGCCGATGTAGGAGTTCTTGTTCAGAATATTAATACGGCTTCGTTCATTGCCGGATTTATTAAGACCGGTATGCCGCTGATTAAAAAACGTGTAACTATCGCCGGATCGGCAGTCAAAGAACCTAAAAACGTAGAAGTACTTATCGGTACGCCATTAAAAGACGTATTCGAATTTTGCGGCGGTTTTGCGCAGGAACCGTTAAAGATTATTATGGGTGGCCCGATGATGGGAATAGCTCAGTTTTCGCTTGATAACATGGTCGTTAAGCATACGAACGCGCTCCTGGCCTTTAATCGGATAGATGCTGAGCTCCTGAAGGAGAGCGCATGTATCCGGTGCGGCAAATGCGCAACCGTCTGCCCGATGGGATTATTGCCCTTATACATTAACGCTAACATGACAAAGGGCTTGATAGAGGATACTGTTAAATACAGCCCGGCTGATTGTATAGAATGCGGAAGCTGTTCCTACGTCTGCCCGGCAAAAAGGCACCTGGTACAATCAATTCGCTATGTCAAAGCCGAACTTCAGAAACTGGCGAAAAAGAAATAAAGGGGATCGACAATGGAGCTTAATTTAATCGCAGGTTCTTCTCCTCATTTGAGAAGCAAGGTTTCTACTTCCAGTATTATGAGAGATGTCATTATTGCTCTGATGCCGGCACTTGCTGCTTCTATCTATTTTTTCGGGCTAAGAGCCTTTTTGGTGATCCTCGTTACGGTGCTTGCCTGCGTTATTGCTGAAATGGCGGCTAACAAGTTCATGAAGAAAGCTATTACCATAAGTGATTATAGTGCAGTTGTCACCGGGATATTACTGGCGTTTAATCTGCCACCCGGCATTCCCCTGTGGATTGCCGCTCTGGGCGGTCTATTTGCGATCGTTATAGTGAAACATATGTTTGGAGGTTTAGGTCATAATTTCGTTAACCCGGCGCTTGCTGCGAGAGCTTTTCTCATGGCGTCCTGGCCTGTGGCGATGACAACCTGGGTAAACCCGGGACTTGATGCGGTTGCCTCTGCTACGCCTGACGCGATGGCGTCTGCGACTCCGCTGGCCCTTATAAAAACCGGAACAGAAGCCGCCGGATCTCTACCGCACCTCATGGATTTGTTCATCGGGAATGTCGGTGGATGTATTGGCGAAACTTCTGTCCTGGCACTGTTAATCGGCGCGGCCTATTTGGTATACCGGAGGATCATAACCCTTGAGATCCCTTTATCTTTTATCGGAACAACCGCGTTGCTGACCTGGACGCTTGGTGGGACTACCCTGTTTACCGGTAATTTTGTTTATCATATTTTTGCCGGTGGATTAATGCTGGGGGCTTTTTTTATGGCGACTGATTACACTACCTCCCCGATTACTTCCAGGGGTAAACTTATTATGGGAACAGGCTGCGGGTTGTTAACTGCGGTTATTCGATTATATGGGGGATACCCGGAAGGGGTGTCGTACTCTATTCTGCTAATGAATCTGACGGTTCCATTGATCGACGCGTATACTATCCCCAAAAAATTCGGGATAGCAAAGAAATCCGGAGGTGAAAAAGCCAATGCGTGACATGCTCAAACCAACACTTTCGCTTCTATTTATTTGTGTCTTTTTTGGATTTTGTCTGGCCGTTGTTAATTCCTTGACGGCAGATGTTATCAAACAGCGGGTCATTGAAAGCGCTCAGCAGCAACGAAAAGAAGTCCTTCCGGCAGCCGAACGCTTTGAATCTCTGCCTGTTTCTACTTCTTCCGAAATTAAAGCAGCCTATCGGGGTGTGGCCTCTGACAAAACGATCGGCTATGTTTTTTCATCAACTCCGAAAGGGTATGGAGGCGCAATCAATGTAACCGTAGGAATAAAAATGGATGGCAGCCTGTCAGGGGTCAAGATCGGAGAGAATAAAGAAACTCCGGGTCTCGGCACGAAAGCAGCAGAACCGGGTTTCATAAACCAGTACATAAAAAAAAGCATTAAGAAGGTGCTGACAGTCGTCAAAATAAAACCGTCTGCCGATAACGAAATACAAGCGATCAGCGGAGCCACGATTACCTCAAAAGCGGTGACGCTTGCCGTGAACAACTCTGCAGCGTTTGCTAAGTCCCTTATTGCTCAGGAGGTCCGCGCTGAATGAACTTATTTAAAATACTTAAAAATGGCATTATAACCGAAAACCCTACCACAAAACTTGTCCTCGGGACGTGCCCTACTCTGGCGGTCACAACGTCCGCAATTAATGGCATTGGGATGGGCATATCCACGACCGCTGTCCTGATCGGGTCGAACTTCGTCATATCGATACTCAGAAAATCTATACCGGCTAAAGTCCGGATACCGGCATTTGTTATTGTTATCGCTTCGTTTGTCACTATTGTCCAGATGTTGCTGAAGGCTTATGTGCCTTCTATAGACAAAGCTTTGGGGATATTCATTCCTCTCATTGTGGTCAATTGTATTATTTTGGCAAGGGCAGAAACTTTTGCTTCCAAGAATTCTCCTCTAGCTTCGGCTTTTGACGGACTTGGAATGGGTATCGGGTTTACGCTTGCGCTTCTCGTTATGGGAAGTTTTCGGGAAATACTTGGGAACGGGACGATCCTTGGCCTTAAATTGTTTGGAGAGTCATATAGTCCGGCTTTGATAATGATACTTCCTCCGGGAGGGTTTCTGGCCTTTGGAATGTTAATAGGCCTGACAAATAAGCTGTCGATAACCAAAATAACTGCTTCAGGGTGTAGCGGGTGTAAGGCTCCGTGCAAAACTGTATCCGAAACACAACCAGTGCCGGAAACGGTTGTTCGGCAGGAACCGGTAGCCCAGTGTTCCGCGAAAAAATAGGCGCAAAGAGGAGTGAGTGAAGGTATGTTGCAACAAATAATGACGGCTTTTCTTGGTGCAGTACTCATCGAGAACTTTGTTTTGGTAAGGTTTCTGGGAATCTGTCCTTTTCTCGGAGTGTCGCGCAAGACCGATACTGCCTTGGGGATGGGGGTTGCTGTGGTATTTGTAATGGCGATCTCTTCTGCTGTAACCTGGATGGTACAGGAATATATTCTTGTTACGTTTCACCTTGAATATCTGCAGACAATAACTTTTATCCTGGTAATCGCCACGCTTGTGCAACTTGTTGAGCTGATTATCCAGAAGACCAGCCAGGCGCTCTATAAAGCCCTGGGAGTTTATTTGCCTTTGATAACAACGAATTGTGCTGTTTTGGGTGTTTGTATCATTAATGTTCAGAAAGGGAGCAATTTCCTTGATTCTTTTTTATACGGGACGTTTGCTGGTATGGGTTTTACGTTAGCGATAGTTCTTTTTGCGGGTATCAGGGAAAGACTGGTATTTTCCGATATCCCGGAAAACCTTAAAGGGTTTCCCATTTCATTAATTTCTGCATCGCTGGTTTCTCTGGCTTTTTTTGGATTTCAGGGGTTAATTAAATAGGCTAAGATTATTTCGAAGAGGTGAAAAATAATGATAGAGACAATATTATCTCCAATAGCTGTTCTCGGCAGTATGGGGATTTTATTTGGTATCGGGCTTTCGTATGCGGCAAAGATTTTTGCTGTTAGCGTTGACGAAAAAGTGGCATTGATTCGGGAATCGCTGCCGGGGGCAAACTGTGGCGGGTGTGGCTTTCCCGGGTGTGATGGCTTTGCAGCAGCTGTTGCGCAGGGGCGTGCGCCGATCGAGGCCTGTTCGGTAGGTGGAAGTGAAGTCTCTGCTAAACTCGGAGAAATTATGGGTTTGTCAGTAGCGCAAACCGAAAAAAAAGCAGCCAGGGTATTATGTAACGGTAATTGTACTGCGGCTGTCGGTAAATATGATTATTATGGTATTCGGGATTGCGTTGCTGCCTCAACGATATTCGCAGGGCACAAATCATGTTCTCACGGATGTCTGGGCTTTGGTACGTGCCTGACGGCCTGTCCATTTGGTGCAATTGGCATCGAGAATGGGGTTGCCGTAGTCAATGAAGCTCTTTGCACTGCCTGTGGCAAGTGTGTTGCGGCTTGTCCCAAGAAGCTTATTGAGCTGGTTCCGGTATCCGGCAGATATACGGTGTTATGCCGGTCGAAAGATACCGGGATGGCAACCAAAAAGAATTGTACTGTCGGCTGTATGGGCTGTATGAAATGTGTTAAGGTCTGCGTTCCGGCTGCAATCGGCATGGAAGGGCCGCTTGCGAAGATTAATCCTGTAAAGTGCACCAACTGTGGCGAATGCGCAAAAGTATGTCCGGCAAAAGCTATTGTTATGATCGATTAAAAAATATTCTATATAATGAGGAGTCATTCTATGACGTCAGAATTGGGAAGTCTTATTGAAAAAATAAAAAAAGAAGGTATTGAAGAAGCCCGCAGTACTGCCGACAAAATTATTGAGCAGGCGCACGCCGAAGCTAAGAACAAGCTCCACGAGGCCGATAAGCAGAAAGAAGAAATTATCCGGCAAGCGAAGGAGGAATCTGAGAGGATCATCAAAAACGGGGAAGAAGCCCTTCGCCTGGCTGGCAGGGATACGGTACTGGCACTGAAATCAAAGATTATTGATCTTTTTGATGCTATTATGAAGAGAGAAATTTCAGGGGAAATGAGTCCTGAAGTGATTAAGGAGATGCTGCTTAAGATCGCGGCACAATTTAATACAGATGGGACGACTGCTCTGGAAGTAGTGTTGAGCCCGGCCGACAAAACCGCTCTGGATAAAATGTCTGATAATATGCTTAAAAAAGTCTTAGCCGAAGAGCTGACAATCAAGGGGTCCGATAAAGTCGAAAAAGGGTTCAGGATCGGACTCAAAGATAGTAATTCATATTATGATTTTACCGACGAAGCAATTGCCCAAACCTTAAAAGCCTATCTTAATCCCAGAATTGTTAAAATACTGGATAGGAGCAGTAATGGGTAGTTATTATTATTTAGCGGCTTCTTTGCCGCACCTGAAGTTTGCTGCGAATCCGCCTATAACCGTGGCTGTTTTTTTAGAAGAATGTAAAAAATGGCTTTCTGAAAAAGATCTTGACGAGGTAACTCTCGTTAATAACAAAAATTTTAAGGCATATAAAGGCAATAATAACTTTTTAAAGGAATGGATTGCGTTTGAACATTCCCTTAAGGCAAGTCTTGCTCAGGCAAGGAAACCCGGGCATAATCAGCAGGACCTTGACCGGAACAGCAAAAAGATATTGGAACAGTCCGACCCGCTTTTGATGGAAATATCATATGAACAGGTAAAGTGGGATTTTTTGGAAGATAAAGAATTTATGTATCATTTTGATATAAATTTTTTGATGATTTATTGTATCAAAACCGGAATCTTAGAAAGATTAGCAAACTTTGATAAGAATAAAGGTAAAGAAAAATTCTATCAATTATGTGAGGTAACGTATGAACAATCAAATAGGTAAAGTACTTTCTGTAAACGGTAACATGATCTCAATCCGGTTTGACGGAGATATCATGCAGAACGAAGTCGCTTATGTAATAACGCACAACAAACGTTTGAAATCAGAAGTGATCCGGATCAATGGAGATGTAGCCTTTCTTCAGGTATTCGAAAATACTACCGGGGTTAAGGTCGGGGACAATGTGGAATTTTCCGGGGATATGCTTTCGGTCCAGCTTGGGCCTGGGCTGATGGCCCAGATCTTTGACGGGCTTCAGAACCCGTTGCCAGGCCTTGCGAAAGAGTGTGGATTCTTTCTGCCGATAGGTGTTGAAAAGAAAGCCTTATCTGATGACACGAAATGGGATTTCACACCGCTCGCCCAAAAAGGAGACAAGGTGCTGGCAGGATATCCGCTGGGCTATGTCCCGGAAGGGATATTCAGGCACAAGATCATGGTCCCGTTCTATTTAGCGGATGAATATACCGTAGAAGAAATTATTATTCCGGGTAGTTACACTATTAATGAAAAGATTGCTGTGATCAAAGACAGCAAAGGCAAAACGCTGGACTTGACCATGGTCTTCAATTATCCGGTTAAGATACCGGTAACTGCGTATCAAAAAAAGCTCCCGCCAACGGAGCCGTTAATAACCAAAGTAAGGATCATCGACACCCTTTTTCCTATAGCAAAAGGTGGGACGTATTGTATTCCCGGGCCTTTTGGCGCAGGAAAAACGGTGTTGCAGCAACTGACCAGCAGATATGCCGATGTTGATATCGTAATTATCGCGGCTTGCGGAGAAAGAGCCGGAGAAGTGGTCGAAACGCTGAAAGAATTCCCGGAACTCCTTGATCCTAAAACCGGCCGGTCGCTCATGGAAAGGACCATAATAATCTGTAATACTTCCTCTATGCCGGTAGCCGCCAGGGAATCTTCTGTCTATACAGCTGCGGCAACGGCAGAATACTATCGGCAAATGGGGCTGCAAGTATTGCTGCTAGCCGATTCGACTTCTCGCTGGGCGCAGGCAATGAGGGAGATCTCCGGCAGATTAGAAGAGATCCCGGGGGAAGAGGCCTATCCGGCTTACCTGGAATCTCGTATTGCCAGTTTTTACGAACGGGCGGGGCTGGTAGAATTATTCGATGGCTCGATCGGAAGTCTGACCATTGGCGGCACCGTGAGTCCGGCAGGAGGAAACTTCGAGGAACCGGTCACTCAGGGCACGCTTAAGGTTGTGGGTGCCTTTCATGGACTGTCTCGGGATAGAGCTAATGCCAGGAAGTTCCCGTCAATTGATCCTCTGGAGAGCTGGAGCAAATACAAAAGTATAATTGCCCGGGATCATGTCGAAATCGCTAAACAGGTCCTTTTGAACGGGCATAATGTTAACCAGATGATGAAAGTTGTCGGAGAAGAGGGTACGTCTGTTGATGATTACACGCTCTATCTCAAAAGTGATTTTATCGATAGCGTTTATTTACAACAGAATGCTTTTGATGAAGTAGACGCAGCAACCTCTGCAGACAGGCAAAAACGGGTTTTTGATAGTGTGATAACTATTCTCCAGAAAGAATTGTCTTTTAGGGATAAGAAAGAAGCGAGAGAGTTTTTTTATCATTTACGGCACAAGTTTATTGATTGGAACTACAAACCATGGAATTCTCCGGAATTTATTGCCCAGGAAAAAGAAATACTCCACATACTGGAAGGAGATAATTAATGAGAAAAGTCTGTACAAAGATTTTGAGCATGTCCGGTAATGTTATAACCGTTAAGGCACAGGATGTGGCCTATAATGAATTAGCCGAGGTAACCTCAAAAAGAGGCAGCTCTTTGGCGCAAGTGATTCGTCTTGATCAGGATATTGTCTATTTACAGGTTTTTAGCGGGTCGCGAGGGATTTCTACGGGCGATGAAGTCAAGTTCCTTGGGCATCCTATGGAAGTCGGGTTTTCCGAAAACATGTTAGGCCGGATATTTAACGGTAGCGGCAAGCCCCGCGATAATGGTACGCATATTCTCGATAATCTGGTTGAGATTGCCGGACCTTCTGCCAATCCGGTTAAGAGGATTGTTCCCAGCAAAATGGTCCGTACGAACATTCCTATGATCGATCTTTTTAATTCTTTAGTTGAATCTCAAAAGATACCTATATTTTCGGTTTCCGGTGAACCTTATGACGAACTCCTTGCCAGAATAGCCCTGCAAACGGAAGTTGATCTCATCGTTTTGGGCGGGATCGGCTTGAAATATGACCAGTATATGTATTTTAAGCAAACCCTGGAAGACGGCGGTTCCCTCAGCCGGAGTATTTTCTTTATTCATACTGCCGCCGATCCGATAGTTGAAGGTATAATGGTACCTGACCTTGCACTGGCAGTTGCAGAACAATTTGCCCTCAAGGGACAAAAGGTTCTGGTATTATTGACCGATATGACGAACTATTCCGATGCGCTTAAGGAAATTGCCATTACCATGGAACAAGTGCCTTCAAACCGTGGGTATCCTGGCGATCTCTATAGCCAATTAGCCTTCAGGTACGAGAAAGCTGTCGATTTTGAGGGCGCCGGGTCGATTACTATCCTGGCAGTTACCACGATGCCTGGCGATGATGTCACCCATCCGGTACCGGATAATACCGGGTATATCACTGAAGGACAATTCTATCTCAAGAATGGCAGAATTGAGCCGTTTGGTTCACTGAGCCGTTTGAAGCAGCTAGTCAATAAAGATTCAAGAAAAGATCATCGTGCCATAATGGACGGAATGATCCAGCTTTATTCCCAGTACAAAGAAACCGAAGAAAAGCGGTCAATGGGTTTCAGGATGAGCGATTGGGATAACAAGCTTCTTAAATACGGAAAACTTTTCGAAAACCAGATGATGGATTTAAAGGTGAATATTCCTTTAGAAGAAGCCTTAGACAGCGGTTGGAAAATTTTAGGCGATTGCTTTAATCCCGAAGAAACCAACTTCAGATCAGAGCTAATTAGCGAATTCTGGCCGAAGAATGGATTGTCCTAGAAGTTAATAATGGAAAAAATAAAACTAACTAAGAACGAATTAAAAAAACAGAAAGATGCTCTCAAACGGTATAATCAGTACCTTCCGACGCTATTGCTCAAAAAGCAGCAGTTGCAGGCAGAGATCATAAAAATAATTCACTTGGCTGGGCAAGTGCGGGCAGAAAAGACCGAATTAGAAACGAAGCTTTCTGCGTGGATTGATGTTTTCAGTGAAAATGCCGGAATTGAAGAGCTTCTTAGTGTAAAGTCGGTAATTACCAGAACCGGCAATATAGCAGGAATTGATGTGCCAACCTTTGCCGGTATGGAGTTCGAAGTGCTGGACTACGATTTTTATGGTACTCCACTTTGGGTAGATACAGGGATAGTGGTCCTCAAGCAAAGGATGGTGCTTAGTGTTAAGCTGGAAATACTCGATAAGCAACTTGCCCTGGTTCAGGACGAGCTAAGGATTACGACTCAACGGGTTAATCTTTTTGAAAAGGTAAAGATACCTCAGACAAAAGATCATATAAAGAAAATAGGTATCTATTTGGGCGATGTCCAGACAGCCGCAGTCGCTAAGGGAAAGATTGCCAAATCAAAAATTCAAAAGAAATCGGCGTATCCGGTGTAATAATGATAGAAAAAATGAAAAAACTAACATTGATAGTTACTGAAAAAGAGCGGGACTCTTTTATTCAGCAGCTTAGAACTGCCGGCGTCTTGCACATTAAGCCCAGCCAGTCCCCGGTTTCCTGCGATATCAATACCGTAGTAGAGCAACTTACTATTGTAGACAGAGCAATTTCAATTCTTACTCCTTATAACCACAAGCTAGGCAGTGTTCGCGATAGTTCGGATGCCGCGTATGTTGAGCTCTCACGCACGATCGCTAATAAGCATAGCCAGCTTGAAGAACTGGATTCCCTTAGAAAAACCTTGGAAGCTCAGCTCAACTGGTATTCCGGGTGGGGAACTGTTTCCCTTGAAGACATTAAGCGGTTTGAGCAAAAAGGAATCTTTCTTTCTTTCTATAAAACCTCCCCTGACGAATATAAGAGGATCAAAGGCACTGCGCCCATCATAACGATTAAAAAAGAAAAACATCTCATATGGTTTGTCGAAATCTGTTATAAAGAACCTTCGGTTCTCCCTTTTGAGAAAATCGAATTGCCTGAAATATCATATCAGAAACTCAAAGCTGACCTGGAAAAGATCAGTGTGGCCCAACAGGGAATATTTGATTATTTTACTGCGAATGCAGCTTATTTTCCCGGGTTGCAGCACTATAAAAAAAAAATGCAGGCTAACCTGAAGCTGCTACAAGTTAAACATGGCATGCATGAAGAAAGCCAATTTTCTTATGTTCAGGGTTATTGCCCGGAAAAGTTTTTGAAAGTCATAATTGAAGTGGCCGAAAAATCGGCGGCAGGCTATGTTATTGAGCCGCCTGATGATGTAAGCGACACGCCTGTGTACATTACCAATCCTAAATGGATAAGAATTATTGATCCTATCTTTAAGTTCATGAATACATTCCCCGGCTACGATGAACATGATGTCAGCCTGGTTTTCCTTATCTTTTTTTCTATTTTCTTTGCGATGCTAATTGGCGATGCCGGGTATGGGCTGTTGTTTCTGGGCATAACCTTTCTGGTGAGGCAAAAGTATAAAACCGCCCCTTCCGAACCTTTTTTCCTTTTGTACACGCTGAGTATTTTGACCATAATCTGGGGAGCAATTACCGGGTCCTGGTTTGGCTTTGAAAAAATCGCTCAGCTGCCTTTTTTTAATAGCCTTATTATTGCTCAATTAAGCAGTTTTTCGGAAGGTAGCAGAGACAATATTATCTCCCTCTGCTTTCTGTTGGGAGCGATACAATTAACAATAGCACATATATTAAAAGGATTGCGTATTGCTAATTCTATAAAGGTCCTGGCCCAACTTGGCTGGATCTCGATAATCTGGGGAATGTTCTTTGCCGCCGGTACACTGGTCCTTGGAAATCCGTTTCCGGCTTATGGCGGGGGTCTCTTAATTACAGGAATTGGACTTGTTCTCATATTCGCAAATTTTCAAAAAAATATTATCAAAGGGAGCGTTTCGATACTTCCTAATTTGATTCTTGACGTCATTAGCTCTTTCTCCGATGTTGTCTCCTATTTGCGGCTTTTTGCTGTAGGGTATGCCTCGGCAATAATGTCTGCCAGTTTTAATGAGATGGCCTTAGCCGGAGGCGTAGATAGTGTTGTCAGCGGCTTAATTGCTGCAACAATATTGTTTCTGGGCCATAGTTTAAATATCATTCTGGGATTTATGGCTGTAATTGTGCATGGGATCAGGCTTAATATGCTGGAATTTTCCGGACATTTGGGGATATCCTGGAATGGAAAGTATTATCAACCATTTGATGGCATTGAGCACGAAAGAGAACAAAAGGGTGAGAATAATGAATAGTATTAATATTAAAAGGAGGAAGAAAATATGATTAGTGGGCTAGGTGATATGGGATTGTCCTTAACAATAGCAGCAGTTGGTTCAGCTATGGGGACTGGAGTTGCAGGGATGGCGGCTATTGGTGCCTGGAAGAAAGCGTTTATGCAGAACAAGGCTGCTCCGTTCATTTTAATCGCTTTTGTCGGCGCTCCGTTATCGCAGACAATATACGGAATGATCCTGCGTAACGCAATAAAAACTGCCAATTTGCCCCCGGAGACGTACCCTTATCAAATGCTCATAGGCCTGGTTGCGGGTATAGCTTTGGCCTTATCGGCCTGGATGCAGGGGAAAGCGGGCGCCAGTGCAGCAGATGCAATGGTTGAGTCAGGAAAAGGATTTGCCAACTATATTATGGTTCTCGGTATCATAGAAACGGTAGCCCTTTTTGTTATGGTATTTTCTTTAACTGCCCTGCCAAAAGTGTAGTTTTTTCTCGTAATATTAGGCTAACAAATAACCGGCAGATATGTCAGCTTTTTCTATAATATTAGTAGGAGTATCAAATGAGAATTCACTATTTACAGCATGTACCGTTCGAAGGCCCCGGCATGATTAGCCTGTGGGCCAGAGAGAGCAATAATACTTTGTCGTCCACGCTGTTGTATCGGGGAGATACATTTCCCGCTCAGGATACCTTTGACTGGCTAATCGTAATGGGAGGGCCGATGGGGGTCTATGATGAAGACCGGTATGGATGGCTTGCGCAGGAGAAAGCGTTTATTAAACAGGCCATCGATAGTAACAAGCTTGTTCTCGGGATTTGTTTGGGTGCCCAACTGATTGCCGCTGTTTTGGGTGCTGAAGTAAAACGCAATACCTGCAAGGAGATCGGGTGGTTTCAGGTGAATCTTACAGCGCAAGGACGTCAGTCTCCGATGTTTAGTAGTTTTCCTGATACGTTTATGGCCTTCCATTGGCATGGCGATACCTTTGAAATCCCGGTTGGGGCCCAGCGTCTAGCTCAGAGTGAGGCCTGTGTGAACCAGGCCTTTATTTATCAGAATAGAGTCCTGGGGTTGCAATTCCACTTGGAAGCGTCTTCCCAGAGCCTGCACAATCTAATCGAAAATTGTCGGGAAGAGCTCGTTACTTCCAGCTATATACAGCCGGAAGCCTCGATAGTCAGTGAAGAAAATAAGGATAACCTCATTTCTGCAAATCAACAGATGGTTCGGTTGTTGACGAACCTGGAGATACTTAATTCCTGATAATGTCCAAAGGAGTTGATTCGAAAAAGAAAAAATATATTTGGTCTTGCAGGATTACTTCTGATGTATTAAAATAATAAACGGTTCCAAAAATAATTATCAGAAAAAGTATTGTGACTTATGAATTTATTGTTGTTTTTAATAATATTTCCTTTTTTAACTGCGACCCTATTACTTTTAGTTTCAAATGATAAACTGCGAAGTATTATTGTTAAGGTAGCCGCAGCCGCTATTTCAGCCGCATCAATCTATCTCCTTTATATTAATTTTGCCCATGATGCAATATTTTTTAAATTAGAATCGCACTTAATAACTAATGCAATGCTGGCGATAGAAATAGTCCTGGCAATTTATGTTTTTTATGTTGGGATTAAACACAAAAAATATCTTATTTCGTTGTTAATTGCCTTACAATGTCTTATTATTAGCTATTTCGAACTTACTACCGGACATCTTATTAACCCGGAGCATAATCTGTTTGTTGATAAGTTCTCCATTATAATGGCGCTTATTATTGGCATTATTGGCAGCTTAATCTGCGTTTATGCCTTAGGGTACATGAAAGACCTTCATAGCCATGATAAGTCGGAGTTGCAAGATCGAAGTCGTTTCTTTTTCTTTGTCTTGTTCCTTTTCTTATCTGCCATGTTTGGTATTGTGTTTTCTAATAACTTAATCTGGCTTTATTTTTTCTGGGAAATTACAACCTTGTGTTCATTCCTGTTAATTGGCTACAAGAAGACTGACATTTCAATCGAGAACTCCTTGCGAGCATTAGTCATGAATTTGCTGGGTGGTCTTGCTTTTGCAATAGCAATTGTTTATCTTTATTTTTCTACCGGAGTTGTTGAGCTCGACAAAATGCTGGCTTTAGGCAGTATTGTTGTTATTGTTCCGGCTGTTCTTATAAGCTTTGCCGGTATTACGAAGTCCGCTCAGATGCCGTTTTCTTCCTGGTTGGTGGGCGCGATGGTAGCTCCCACGCCAGTATCTGCACTGCTTCACTCAAGTACGATGGTTAAGGCGGGCGTCTATATTATGTTGAAACTTGCCCCTTTAATGATGGGTACCTGGGCCGGGTATATGGTTGCATTGGTGGGCGGAACCACCTTCCTTCTTGCTTCATTGATGGCGATTTCTGTGAGCAATGCCAAAAAGGTATTGGCTTACTCTACCATTGCTAATTTAGGGTTGATTGTAGTCTGTGCGGGTATCGGCACCTATGAAGCGGTTTGGGCGGGTATTTTGCTCGTGATTTTCCATGCCATAGCGAAATGTCTTCTTTTCTTGTGCGTAGGAGTTGTTGAGCAGAAGATTGGCAGTAAGAATATCGAAAATATGGATGGCCTAATCATCAGTATGCCTAAAGTAGCAATTATGATGCTTATTGGTATGGCTGGTATGTTTGTCGCCCCGTTTGGTATGTTGATAAGTAAGTGGGCGGTATTAAAAGCCCTTATTGATGTTAGTCCGGTTTTAGCAGCGCTGGTAGTTTTTGGAAGTGCCGCTACAATGGTTTTCTGGGTTAAGTGGATGGGCAAGTTAATAAGTGTAGTAAATATCCGTGAAGTTATTGAAAACACAATTAGCAAAGAAGAGTGGTTAGCTCTTTATGTATTAGCATTTTTTACTATTGCCGTTTGTGCAGTTTTTCCCTTCCTGTCTATGATACTTATCGAACCTTATGTCATCAGTGTCTATGGACAGACGACATCAATGGGAGGCGGTAATCTCATTATTATGTCGATTATGCTTGTATTGGTAATGCTATTCCCCTTTAGTTTTCTGGCTTATACCAAAAAAGTAAAATTGGTAGATACAAATATGAATGGTGCGAACATTACCCCGAACACACAATTTCTCGGGTCATTAGGACAAGTTCAGGAAATACATTTAGGTAATTATTATTTGGAACCTTTTTTTGGTGAAGCAAAACTTTCAAAAATCGCCGTTATTTTAACGAGTATATTTTTAGTAATTATGTTTGGGATAACACTTATATGAAGCTATTAATCATAATAATTTCTTATATATTTTTTGCGCCGTTAATTGGTGGATTTTTGACTGGTATTGATCGACGGATATCTGCAAGAATGCAGCGTCGGGTTGGACCTCCATTACTTCAGCCATTCTACGATGTGCGAAAGCTTTTTCAAAAAGAGAATCTTGCAGTGAGAAGATCACAAAACTATTTCGTTTTTTTCTATTTGATTTTCGTCGTTTTTGTCGGTGCTTTGTTTTTTACTGGCGGAGATCTTCTTTTAATATTTTTTGCCTTAACCTTAGCTGATATTTTCTTTGTTCTCGGCGGCTTCAAAACCAGCTCTCCTTATAGTCATGTTGGTGCGAACCGGGAGCTTATCCAGATAATGTCGTATGAACCAATGATGCTTTTTACCGTCATAGGTATGTATATGGTAACAAAAAGTTTTAATGTCAGTCAGATTGTTATGTTTAAAGGTCCTATGATAATCTATTTACTTGGAATATTTATCGGATTGCTCTATGTTATCACTATTAAATTCAGAAAATCTCCCTTCGATCTATCGATGTCACATCACGCACATCAGGAACTGATTAGCGGAATTACTACCGAATTCTCTGGAAAAACCTTAGGTTTAATAGAGATATCACATTGGTACGAGAAAGTATTCATTCTTGGTATTGTTTATTTGTTTTTTTCTTTTAATCCAATTCTCGCGATTATTGTTGGCCTGGCAACTTATTTTCTGGAAATATTTATAGATAATAGTTATGCTAGGGTCAAATGGCAGTTTATGTTGAAATCATCATGGATTGTTGCTTTGGTTTTTGGATTAGGGAATATTCTTGTTCTGATGTTTATTTTATAATTGAGGTTAATCCGGTTATGTCATATTTAAAGAGATCCCCATGGCTTATACATTATGATGCGTCAAGCTGCAACGGTTGTGATATTGAAGTGCTTGCCTGCTTAACCCCAGTATATGACGTTGAACGATTTGGAGTTATTAATACCGGCAATCCAAAACAGGCAGACCTTTTTTTAGTTACCGGATCAGTCAATGAGAAAAATAAGACGGTTATTGAGAATATCTATAATCAAATGCCCGAACCAAAGGTAGTTATTGCTGTAGGCATTTGTGCTATTTCAGGAGGAATTTTCAGCGAATGCTATAACGTTATGGGTGGCGCGGATAAGTTAATTCCCGTAGATGTCTATGTGCCGGGATGCGCAGCAAGACCGGAATCGATAATCGATGGCGTTGTTAAAGCTCTCGGAGTGCTCGATGAAAAATATAAGAAATTAAATGCTAAATAATATAGTTGTTAAGGATAATAATATGTCAGATAAAGAACAAATGATTGAGATTGAAACTATCGACCTTTTAGCTAAGGTTACGGAAATGGCTAACAATGGTTATCGCCTTGTTCAGGTTGGCTGTACCAAGCTTGATGATCTTGAAATCAATTATTCTTTTGATAAAGATTATCAGTTTGTAAACTATCGAATTACTATTAAAGATGATGCAGAAGTTCCAAGTATCAGCGGTATTTATTGGGGTGCTTTTGTTTATGAGAACGAGATACATGATCTTTTTGGTGTGAATGTAAGTAATATAAACATTAATTTTAACGGCAATTTTTATAAAACAGCTATCAAAACACCTTTTAATACAGGTAAATCAGTTGTTGGTGCATCTGTAATCGAGCAAGGTGTGAATGAAAGTAGAGAGGACTAAATTATGTCAAAACGTACAATTATTCCTTTTGGTCCTCAGCATCCGGTAATGCCGGAACCAATACACCTCGATCTAGTTGTTGAAGATGAGAGGGTTCTCGAAGCTATTCCGTCTATTGGGTTTATTCATAGAGGACTTGAAAAGTTAGTTGAAAAAAAAGATTTTATTGAACTGGTATACGTTGCAGAGCGCATTTGTGGTATTTGCAGCTTTATTCATGGGATGACTTACTGTCACGGGGTTGAGGGTATGATGAACATTACAGTCCCTGATAGAGCCAAATCTCTTAGGGTTATATGGTCAGAAATGTCAAGAATTCATAGTCATCTTTTGTGGCTAGGCTTGATGGCTGATGCGCTTGGGTTCGAAAATTTATTTATGATGTGCTGGAAAATTCGTGAAAAAGTTCTCGATATTATTGAAGAAACAACTGGTGGACGTGTTATTTTTGGGTCATGCAAAGTCGGTGGGGTTAGAAAAGATATTGATAACGAGACATTGGTGAGAATTATCGGGCAATTAGATGGGTTTAGGAAAGAGATTAAAGATGTCACGAATGTTTTTATATCGGACTATTCTGTTAAACATAGACTCGTAGGTGTTGGTGTGCTTTCGAAGGATGATGCTTATTCCTTGGGTGCAGTTGGGCCTGTGTTAAGGGCAAGTGGTGTTAGTCAGGATGCTCGCGTATTAGGTTATGGGTCTTATAAAGATATTGTTTTTGAACCTATAATTGAGACTGCCGGAGATAGTTATGCACGTTGTGTTGTGAGAATTAAGGAAATTTTTCAATCAATTGATATAATTAAACAAATGGCTGATTCAATGCCAGAAGGTCCTATCGAAGTAAAAGTTATCGGTAACCCGGATGGTGAAATTTTCATAAGAACTGAACAACCGCGAGGTGAGGTTGTTTATTATTTAAAGGGTAATGGTACCAAGAACTTGCAACGAATGAGGGTGAGAACTCCTACCTTTGCCAATGTTCCGGCGCTCACAAAAACATTGCAAGGTTGTGATTTGGCTGATGTGCCTGTTCTAGTATTGACTATTGATCCGTGTATTAGCTGTACGGAAAGGTGATAACTATTAATGTTCGATATTGCTAAAATTATTATTAAAAATTTATTTACCAAGCCAGCTACGGCAATGTATCCGTTTCAAGTAAGAGAATCGTATGCCAATACGAGAGGGAAAATTGTTTTTGATGCGGAACAATGTAGCTATTGCACTCTTTGTCAGAAAAAATGTCCGACTGGAGCAATTTCAGTAGATCGGGCTGGAAAAATATGGCATATTGATCCGTTAAAGTGTATCACCTGTAATTATTGTGTAGATAGTTGCCCAAAAAAATGCCTGAATATGGATAACCATTATACGGATCCGGTTCTTGCTGTAAATATGGCTTCATAGTTGATACCAATCCTAAAAAGCGCATGTTTGGTCATAAAAATCTATCACTCACGCGAGGTAGATTGAATTTAGATGTACTAAATTCTAAATAAAGAAAAAAAGGAGAATAATGTGTTTTGGAATAATCAAAAGTTGAAGAGTATTATTTTTAGCGTTTTTCTATTTGTTTTTTCAAGTCCGTTGATGGCAAGCGAAGCAGATTTAATTATCCCTGATCTCAATGCAACGCAACATAATCTGTTGATACTAGGTTTAGGTATATGCTTATTAGGAATGGGCTTTGGGTTATATAAATATGCTCGAGTAAAGAGTATGCCTGCTCATCAATCCATGCTGAATATCTCACAGGTAATTTTTGAGACCTGTAAGACTTACTTAATTCAGCAAGGAAAATTTCTTGTTATTTTAGAACTTTTTATTGGTGCCTGCATATTTTACTATTTCAAGGTTCTGCAGCAAATGCCGTTAAATGGAGTCCTCTTAATCCTTGCCTGGTCAGTAATCGGTATCCTTGGATCTTATGGTGTGGCATGGTTTGGAATCAGGATTAACACTTTGGCTAACAGCCGGACAGCTTTTGCTTCACTTGAAAAGAAACCGCTAAAAGTACTCAATATTCCTTTGCAGTCCGGTATGAGTATCGGTGTGCTTCTTATCTGTGTAGAGCTTATTTTGATGCTTATCATTCTGTTATTCGTTCCTAAGATGTATGCCGGTGCTTGTTTTATCGGTTTTGCAATTGGTGAATCATTAGGAGCCAGTGCACTTCGTATCTGTGGCGGTATTTTTACTAAAATTGCAGATATTGGCTCAGACTTGATGAAGATTGTTTTTAAGATCAAAGAAGACGATCCAAGAAATCCTGGAGTTATTGCTGACTGTACCGGTGATAATGCGGGAGATAGCGTTGGACCGACTGCTGACGGGTTCGAAACATATGGCGTAACCGGTGTTGCTTTAATCAGCTTTATAATATTAGGGGTATTCCCTGATTATCAGGCTGACCTGATAACTTGGATATTCGTAATGAGAATTCTTATGATAGTAACTTCAATAGTTGCTTATTACATCAATAATGGCCTTGTAAGCCTAATGTTCAGTGGAAAAGAAAAAATTGATTTTGAATTTCCATTAACATCATTAGTATGGATTACCTCAATTCTTTCTATTGTGGTAACCTTTTTAGCAAGTTACTGGCAGTTGAGTTCTCTTCCATATGAAATATGGTTTAAGCTATCATTAATAATTAGCTGTGGAACAATTGGTGCAGCACTTATTCCAGAATTTACCAAAGTATTTACAAGTACAAAATCAAAACATACACAAGAAGTTGTAATAGCTTCAAGAGAAGGTGGAGCTTCCCTCAATATCCTGTCTGGTTTAGTTGCTGGTAACTTCAGCGCATTCTGGCAAGGAATTGTTATTATGGGCCTTATGTTTATCGCCTATCTTGCAAGTCAAACTGGGCTTTCTAATTTTATGGAGTATTCAACTGTATTTGCCTTCGGACTGGTTGCTTTCGGTTTTCTCAGTATGGGACCAGTTACCATCGCTGTTGACAGCTACGGGCCAGTAACTGACAATGCGCAATCTATTTTCGAATTGTCCCTTATTGAGACGTTACCGAACATAAGTAAAGAAATTGAAAAAGATTTTGGGTTCAAGCCTGACTTCGAAGCTGGAAAAGATTATTTAGAAGAAAATGACGGTGCAGGTAATACCTTTAAGGCAACTGCTAAGCCAGTTCTGATCGCAACGGCTGTTGTTGGAGCAACAACAATGATTTTCTCCTTAATCCTGTTAATGAAGAAGTCTTTGGGTATTGAGCCAGAATCTATACTTAATTTGTTGAATCCATATACGTTATTAGGTTTTTTAGCTGGTGGATCAGTTGTATACTGGTTTACCGGAGCTTCTATACAAGCTGTTACTACTGGTGCATATAGAGCGGTAGAATATATTAAGAATAATATTGATCTTGATAGCAGCAGTAAGAGCGCTTCAACTGAGAATTCTAAAGAAGTAGTAAAGATATGTACTCAATACGCGCAAAAAGGGATGTTCAATATTTTTATTGCAATATTTTCCTTTGCTTTAGCGTTTGCATTCTTTTCCGCGCCAGTTAAATCTAATGCACCGGCAGCGTTTTTCATCAGTTATCTTATTTCTATTGCAATTTTTGGTTTGTTTCAAGCTATTTTTATGGCAAATGCCGGCGGATGCTGGGACAATGCAAAAAAACTTGTAGAAGTTGAATTAAAAGAAAAAGGCTCTGAGCTGCATAATGCTACCGTGGTTGGAGATACTGTTGGCGATCCTTTTAAGGATACTTCATCTGTTGCACTAAATCCGATCATTAAGTTCACAACTTTGTTCGGTATATTGGCAATGGAAATTGCCATCTCCCCTGCGTTCAGAGGGTATGCTTATTACGTTGGTGCAGTATTTTTCTTAATAGCTTTATTTTTTGTTGCTCGATCTTTTTATGGTATGCGAATACCTCCAAGGATTGAAAGTACTGATGCAATAGGTATTGATTCCGAAAAAAAAAATAATATAAATCAGTCAAAAGAAGCAGTAAAGCAAAACGCATAAAAGAGTTTATTTTAAGTTAAATGAGAGTCCCCGTTTTTATCCGGGGACTTTTTTTTTGTGCGCCCAGCATGGGCGCTTTCTAGTCGGTGTGAAACCGATACGGGGGTTGATAGTGCAACCGTTAGCTTAAGACAAGCGTGTCCATCGTGAGGTGGAATCTGAAGGAAGTCGGCGGCAAAGCTCTGGCAGATATGTTGTGGACATGAATTTAGAAACAACAACAACCTGCAGTTGCTTTTTTCCCCGTACAAATCGGTTATGCAAAGAATGACTGAGTTGATGAGGTATCCGGCGATGCAGTTTTTGTGGCTATACCGTTAGGGTTGTATGTTTGGATTTGCTTTATTTTGTTTTCAGCCTTAATGTTTTCTTCTTTTTGTTCCTTTATTTCTTCGACTTTTTGATTTTTTTGTTCTTCTTGGGGTGGTTGTACCTGTTCCGGCTTTTTTGCTTCTATTTGTTTGGGTTCTTCGGTATTTCCACTTCTTTGTAGATTAGATGAATATCCGTATTCGCTATATTGGGTATTAATATTCATACTTCACCTCCTTGGGTATTTACAATTGAACATTTAAATTACTTATATATTATACCCTTTTTTATGATATCTTAAACTTTATTTCTCACGTATGTCTTATCATACAAGAAAGATAAGCTATAATTAGTTTTCCAGGCGGAAGGTTATCCATAAATTTGAACAGTATGTCACGACAATGGGGTTAGGCGGCTTTTGTTTGGGTGAGACAAGGGAGGCTGCTTACTGACTGGAAAGGACTATTATGGCGGTAATTAAGTCTTTGAGTTAATATAGAATAGGGACTTCGTGTTTGTTTATCTTAATCTTGTCATACTTATTGATTGCGTTCATTTCATTTATCTTCGGAAATCGTCTTAATTTCCTTTATAGCGGGTTAGCAAATAATAATGTCAGACACTATTCTGATAAGAGGACTGTTTATTTAATAGTATCCGGAAGGTAGTCCCGGAATCAGGATTGTTTTCTGCTTCAATAATACCACCTAATTTTCTGATGATCTCATGGGATAACCTCAATCCGATTCCCAATCCATTTTTCTTAGTAGTAAAGTTATTTTTAAATAATCGGGCTAAGTCGCTATAGTTTATTCCAATTCCATTATCAATAATTTCTATGATGATATTGTTTTCTTTTTCATAGGTCTTTATTTTAATTATTCCCGATGTTTTGTCTTTTTTTGCATCAACTGCATTTTTTATCAAGTTCATTAATACCTGATTCATTAGGGCGGCGCTACCTTTTATGTGAGGTATTGTTTGATCAAGATCTTTTACTATGGTTATATCGGTAAGGAGCTTAAAATTTAATATGCTTAAGGTTGTTTCAATTTCCTCATTTATATTGAAATTATCACTATGATCCTGGAATTTTATGAAGGATTTCAGGTTTAAGAGCTGCTGCCGTATCTGATTGAGCGCATCTTGTAGCATCGTTGAATCTTCTTCATAAAGTTCATAGGTATTATTATATGCTTGATCATCTTTAATTTTGGCTGCATCATATAGAGTCGGTAAATAATTTTTTAGATTACCTGATATAAGTGAAATAGTGAGTAGCGGTGTGTTGATCTCATGCGTAATACTCGCAGTAATATCTTTCAGAATAGCTAGATTTCCTTGTTGAATAAGCATGGCTTCTTGTTTTTTTATTTGTTCATTTGCCGTTTCTAATTCAGATTTCTGTTCGAGTAATATTTCATTTTTCATTTCCAGCTGGAGGGTCCTGGCCTTTACTTTTTGCTCTAGGATGCTTGCGTGTTGTGCTAGTTTTGTGTGGGCTTTTTGGAGTTCTTGTGCGGCTTTCTCTTTTTCCTCCCGTAAATCATTTATCCTATCTGCCAATGCTAGAGATAGCAAAACTATCTCGAGGGCAGAGCCGATCTGTACTCCATACTGTGAAATAAAAGTTCTTGGCAAAATATTCAGTAATAATCCTACATTTCCAACTGCGGCAGTAATGAGTGCTGCCCAGGCCAGGAGAAAATATCGTGCCGGGCGGTATCCCTTTTTCCAGCAGATGATGCCTACTGGAATAAAGATAGGGGCTAGTACTATCATCATGAGAACCAGTTTACTCATGAGTCTGTAATTGGCAAATATGGAAAGAACCGCAATAAGGCCGCTAAGGGTAGTCAAGAACACAATTATTTTATCAAAGCGAGGTAGGTATTTCTTTGTAACCAGAAAGTTTCTGGAGAACAAGTATATGAAAAACACAGTACTGGCCAATGAAAATAAGAAAATTCGCGAATTCCATAAGGGAACGGTATATTCATAGGTTATTCCATTCTTGGTAGCTATGAAAAGTAGAGAACTGCTTATGAACATAACATAATATAAGTAATTCTTATCACGGAGGGCAAAGAAAAGGAACATATTGTAGATAATCATAACGAGTACCCAGCCATAATAAATACCGTGAGCGATCTGCTCCTTATGGTCACGGGCTGTAAATTGTTCCGGTGACCATAGTTGTATTGGTATCGACATGCCTTCTATCGATTCGAAGCGCATGTAGAAGGTTCTTTCTGTCCCGGGTTCAATTCTTAACTTAAAAATGAAATTCTGGTGCTGGACGTCTCTTTCCTTGAACTCGTACAATCTTCCTGCGCGTTTTACTGTTATTACTCCATTTTTTTCCGGAATATAAAGGTTTATTTTATCGGTTTGTGTTTTTACCACAATAAGAAGCCAATCTTTCTGGTCCGGCAAATTATTTTTTATTTTGAACTTCACCCAGTAAGCTGATTTCGTATAACTGAAGTTGGGAACTTGTTTTTTACTTCGTATGAATTTATTTGAAATATCTGGCTTCATAATATCGTAAATAGTTAGCGTTCTGCTTTTATCTTCAAACGTTTCAAGCTTAGTTCCAAGTTTATAATAACTTCCAGGGTTATTTATGACGAGCGCATCCATGGCAAATGATGAAGATGTAATCATTAGCGAGACTATAAATAAATAAACAATAGCAGAGGTGAATCTATTAATCATTTTTTCCCTTTCTCTAATAATACATAATTTAGAGTGAGAGCACAATAATTTTGATTATCATAATATGCTAATGGAGAAAAGACATGCGCCGAAACGGAAAGAATACTTATTGCCCTAAGCCCGCGTTTAATTTTGTTTCCAGAATGTCTATAATTATTTTTCTGTTTTGTTCATAATTATCTCTAAAATATTGTTCAAAATTATTAATTCTCTCTTTTTTTTCGAGATAATTAATAATGTTTGGAATAAGCCTGGCAGAATCTTCCATTATTCCCTGAAGCTTGTAATAATCACCCATTTCCAGGTTTCCATTCTCTGCGTAGGATGTGATGACTTCTTCCAATCGTTTAAGTTCGCTGAGCCAATCATCGAAATTATTTTCCATTCTCTTATAATTAATGGCGTCGCCAATGATCCATAGTCTGATATAATTAATGTCGCTATCTGTTAACCGGAGATTATTTTCCAGCTTGTGGATTACGGCTTCGATATCTGCTCTGGTTTTGTTTTGGATATTTTCCTGGATAATCGTTTTCACGTCGTGAATTAAAGAACTAATTCTTTGGTAATCCTCTGAATATTCGCTCTCTTGAGCTTTTTTTATCATCTCTGATATGTTATGCAAAAAATTATTCATATTCATCTCCTTAATTAAGTAATTTTAATTCTACTCCGATAAGCAGATTTTCTCAATTCTTCTATCTTTATATCGACTGGATTTAGAAATATATGTTACTGCGGGAGAGCACCGAACTTCTTTCGAGGAGGAGCGTAATTTTCTATCTTCCAAAGTATTATTATATGGTAAAATATTATCGAAGGCATAGTGTAGGCATATAATGAGAATCAAAAATTTTATTTAAAAGTTAATCAGATGAAGAGAGGGGTCAAGACGACCATGACAGAAATGATAGAAACCACAGGCTCAACTAATTTCATCCACGAGATTGTCGAGGATGACATAAAAACTAATAAGCACGGCGGAAAAGTAATTACCAGATTTCCACCTGAACCGAATGGATACTTGCATATCGGACATGCTAAATCAATATGTCTTAATTTCGGAACAGCTAAAAAATACGGAGGAATGTGCAATCTCCGGTTTGATGATACCAATCCTGCAAAGGAAGATGTTGAATATGTTGATTCTATTCAGGAAGATGTCAGATGGCTAGGGTTCGATTGGGATGATCGACTTTATTACGCTTCGGACTATTTTGATCAGCTCTATGCGTACGCACTTCAGTTAATCAATGAAGGCAAGGCTTATGTTTGTGATTTGACCCCTGAGCAAATGCGGGAATACCGAGGGACGCTAACCAAGCCTGGAACAAACAGTCCCTATCGTGAACGTGCTGTTCAAGAGAACCTCGATCTTTTTGTGAGGATGAAAGGCGGCGAGTTCGAAGAAGGTGCTCGAGTTCTTCGCGCGAAGGTCGACATGGCTTCCCCGAATCTGAATATGAGAGATCCAATAATCTATAGAATAAAAAAAGCCACTCATCACCGGACTGGTGACAAGTGGTGTATTTATCCGATGTATGATTATACACATTGTATTTCTGATTCATTGGAAGGGATTACCCATTCTATTTGTACCTTAGAGTTCGAAGACCATCGACCGCTGTACGACTGGGTCCTTGATGAACTTAGGGTAGGGGCTCATCCTCAGCAAATAGAGTTTGCACGGCTTAATCTTACTTATACGGTTATGAGTAAACGAAGATTGCTTGAACTAGTTGAAGGCAAATTTGTCAACGGTTGGGATGACCCGCGAATGCCGACTCTTGCCGGAATGCGCAGGCGTGGCTATACTCCGGAATCGATCCGTGAGTTCTGTGATCGGATAGGTGTCGCCAAGACTAATAGTACGATCGATTTCGCTCTTCTCGATCATTGTCTAAGAGAAGACCTCAATAAGCGAGCGCTGCGAGTTATGGCTGTGCTCGATCCGCTTAAGGTTATTATTGATAATTATCCTGAAGGACAAGTTGAGTGGCTGGATGCAGAGAATAATCCGGAAGATCCAAGTGCCGGAACTCGTAAGATCCCATTTTCACGGGAGCTCTATATTGAACAAGACGATTTCCTTGAAGATCCGCCTAAAAAGTTCTTTCGCTTAGCACCAGGGAGAGAAATTCGACTTAAACATGCATATTATATTAAATGCGAGCGTGTTGTGAAGAACGAGGTTACCGGAGCGATCCTTGAGCTTCATTGTACTTACGATCCGGAGACCCGTGGCGGCTGGTCACAAGATGGCCGTAAAGTTATGGGGACTTCGCACTGGGTATCGACTGCCCATGCACTTGATGTGCAGGTTCGTTTATATGACCACCTTTTTGCCAAGGAAGACCCTTCGGCAGTCGAAGAAGGAAAAGACTATAAAGAAAACCTGAACCCTAACTCGTTAGAAGTAAAGGCCTGCAAAGTTGAACCCGGATTGAAAGAAGCAAAACCGGGAACACCATATCAGTTTCTCAGGCAGGGCTACTTTTGTGTCGATACGGATGCTACAGCAGATACTCTGGTTTTTAATCGGACCGTCGCATTACGTGATTCCTGGAGTAAGATCGAGAAGAAATCATAGTAAAGACTAGGGATTTGTCGGATTAATAAAGCTGAAATTATATGACTAAATCAAAATCTTTTCGATTACCTGAAGGCATTGCAAACAAATTACATGAGATTGCCGAGTCCACTCATAGACCTGAAAAATATTACGTAGTAGAAGCCTTGAAGTTTTATTTTGAAGAGTACTCTGATGCTCAGATAGCAAAAGATAGATTTGAAGATCCGCAGAGCAAGATAATAAGTTCAGAGGTATTGAGGAAACGATTAGGTGTCTACGGTTGTTTATTTGGACGTAATTGAAAAGGACTTAAAGAAACTCTACAAAAACTTACTTTTAAAATTTTTAGATAGGATTGAGAACTATTTGGCTACGTTTTCCATCGGCTCACTTTTATGCGGGCTGTCCTGGAACTTATCGTCGATGATCGGGCTGCTTATACTGCTTCTTGCGCTTAATAATGGGAATGTCGATGGGTGGTCATCTCCTTATATTGCTCCCGCCGCTGGCAACAGCTATAGTAATGCCATCAAGTCGGCGCATCAGCCATAGTAAAAATCAAGATATAAAATTGGTGGAACATTTTAATAACATCCTTTGTTTAAATAAATGGCGAGAGGGTATAATTTAATGATAAGAACTATTCGAAATATCTTTTTTTCTTTATTGGTATGTACTATTTTGAGCAATAATACTGTTTTTGCTCAGACATTGACGCTCAGTGAATTCATCCAGAACGTATGGTTAAGTAACCAGGATCTGCAATCACAACGTATGAACCTGGAGTCAGCTGCAATTACGGTTCGTGAGAAGGAAGGAATCTATGACCCGGCTTTTCAGGCTTCGCTCACGAACAAACATGGGCAGTCGGCGCTCGGCGGTGCTACAAGTGATACTTTAGCTGCAAAGATCGGCGTCTCACAGAAGCTATCGACAGGAGCTGATCTTTCGGTGAATTTTGACAACTCTAAGAACGATGCCCAAACGTCGCCTTACAATTCCAATCTCTCCTTAACTTTTACTCAGCCGCTGTTCAGTGGTTATGGCAAGGATGCTACTGAATATTCGATTATTCTCGCCAGATTAGATAAGGAGAAAGCCCAGCAGGATTACCTTAAATATGGTAATGATTATATTATGAATGCGATCACAAAATACTGTGATTATTTTTTGAGCATTAAAAGTCAAGAGATCGCCGAAAAGAACCTCGAACATGCCAGATACATTTTTGAAGAGAATAAGAAGAAAGAATCCCTTAATCTGGTAACCCCTTATGACGTCATGGAAGCCCAGATTGCTTTCAAAAAAGCGGAAGATGACAAGCTAGCCGCAGAAAGTGTAATCGAAAAGAACCGTGAAGCACTGGCGTTGCTGGTGGGGGTGGCCTCAAGTAACTATATCGTACCTGATCCGGTCGAACCTGGAATGCCTACTTATAGCCTGATTAGCACGGATGATATTCTCAGACGGAACCCGGACCTGAAAATATCCGAGCTAATGGCGAATAAGATTCAGACTAATATCTCGTATTTGCGTAATCAGGATTTGCCTGGAACTTTTTTTGATGCTTCTCTTGGTTATGGCGACAATGCCAAAACCTTTGCTGACAGTTATTCATTATCAAATCAAGTATATTCTTTAGGTCTTCGCTTCCAATATCTTTTTGGCAATAAAAAAAGCGATGCTGCCCTCGAAAAAGAAAACATAGTATTGGAACAGCAAAAATTAAACTATGATATAATTCGTAAGACAACCGTAATCCACTCCAATGACGCGATGAAAGATCTAAAGGTACTTAAGGAAAGGATTTCTACAGCTAAAGATATCAGAGATCTTTCTGAAAAGTTCCTGGAAATAGAGACAAAAAAATTCAGACTGGGATTAATCACTACTGATAAAATTGTTCAGGACCAGAGTTCCCTGAAAAATTCGCAAATCGGTTATTATCAGCTCGTGGTTAATTATTTGAAGACCTATTATCAACTGGAAGCATTAAGGGCCAATCTCCAAGCAATTTTTAGGCTCAACTAAGTGTATGGGAGAGAATAATGAATAAAAAAATAGTACTGGGTGTTATCGTAACGATTGTGGCTGTTGCCGGCGGCGTTTACTTCAAAACGGCTAAAGGGGATCAAGGGACCGCTTATTCTTCTGAATTGGTGAAACGGAGGACCTTACAGGTTGTAGTGTCCTCTTCCGGTACTATTAATGCTTACCGGGAAATCGAAGTGAAGTCAAAAGCCAGTGGGAATGTGTTAAAGCTTCATGTAAAAGAAGGAAATATTGTAAATAATGGTCAATTATTATTAGAACTGGACAAGACCGAAGAGTTGTCGAGAATTCGTCAGAACCAAGCGAGCGTTATGGCAGCTGAGGCACGTATGACCCAGGCAAAAGAGAAAGGCAAAGAAGCTGCACGGATTTATAAACAGCAAGCTACCCTGGCGAAAGATAAGCTCATAACTTCTGAACAGTTGCTGCAAGCTGAGAGCAGCAGGACCCTGGCAGGTGCTGACATGAAGATCCAGGAAGCAGCTTTAATAAATGCGCAGGAACAACTCAAAGCAGAAGAGTTGCGCTATGCAGATACCGAAATAAAGGCACCTATCAATGGTGTTATTCTCCAGCAGCTTATAGAAGAAGGGCAGATTATTTCATCAGGGATATCTTCTAATAATGGCGGAACTCTGATTTTCGTGATTGGTGATATTTCCCGGATTATTGCAAAGGCAGAAGTCGATGAAGTCGATATCAGCAAGATATATGTCGGGCAGAAAGTTAATATAACCGTTGATGCCTACGAAAACCGGATATTTGAGGGTGTTATCACTCACATATCCCCAAAAGCTACCAACAAATCAAATGTTACCGTTTTTGATATAGAAATAGAGATAACCGATAAGCACAAAGCCAGTCTTAAGCCTGGAATGACAGCAACGGCAGAAATTGTAGTTTCCCAGAAAATAAATGTACTGTCACTTCCCTCGCAAGCTATTGTTACCAGAAAGAAGAGTAGTTTCGTTTTGCTAAAAGAAAACAATGATTATGTCAAGAGGAAGATAGAAAAAGGCCTGGATAACGGGGAGTATACCGAGATTATTCGCGGGCTAAATGAAGGCGATACCGTCTACGTAAAACAAAAAGGTAAGGGTCTGGATAATAGTAATAATCAGAGGGGCGGAGCACAGTCTTCAATGCGGATGATGGGACGTATAGGACGCTAATATGTTAATACGCTTAGAAAACATTCAAAAAATATATCAAATGGCAGAAGATGTTGTTCCTGTCTTAAAGGGGATAACTCTCGATATTGAAGAAGGCGAATATATTGCCATAATGGGTCCTTCAGGCTCAGGCAAATCGACATTGATGAATATTTTGGGGTGTCTCGATTATCCAAGTAGCGGGAATTTTTTTCTCGATAACGAGAACGTGGCAGTCATGAACACCAGGAAACTCTCAGAAATTCGACGGAGCAAAATCGGGTTCATTTTTCAGACTTTCAATCTGATTACCAGACTTTCTGCAAAAGAAAATATCGAATTACCTATGATATATAACCGAACCAAAAATAAGCATGGAAAACCTGAACAATTACTTGAACTAGTAGGATTATCTCACCGGGCTAACCACTATCCCGGGCAATTATCCGGGGGTGAGCGACAGCGGGTAGCTATCGCACGCGCACTGGTGAATGACCCCAAGATAATTATGGCTGATGAGCCGACTGGTAATCTGGATTCCCGTTCCGGCGAACAGATTCTGCAAATGATCAAGAATCTTCATAGCGAAAAAAAGACTATCCTTATGGTAACTCATGATCGGCATGTAGCAGAGCAGGCGCAAAAAATTATTCATATTAAAGACGGAGTTATTCATGAGATAGAAGAGGGACGATCATGATTATCGAAAACTTTAAGATGGCGGTAACTTCAATCTTGTCAAATAAAATGCGCTCATCGCTGACCATGCTGGGTATAGTGATCGGAATTGCAGCGGTAATTTCAATGCTTTCTGTTGGTAAAGGCGCCCAGATGTCGATAACCTCGTCAATCGAAAAAATGGGAACGAATCTGCTGACAGTGCGTTCAGGGCTCAGCCGGACTGGACTGGTTCAAACGGATGTGGCTCAAAGACTTAATCTCGATGATGCAAAGGCGCTTGCTAATAAAGTCGGGGATTTAGCCGTTGTTGCCTCAGAGGCATCGGTTCGAGGCCAGGTGAAGTATAAGGGGAATAATTCTAATACCAGTGTTTTGGGGGTCTCCCCGGAATATTTCATGGTACGCAATTATGAGATCGGATCAGGAACCTTCTTTAACGAAGCGAGGGTTGATTCCGCGGCGAAAGTCTGTGTTTTGGGCAATACGGTTGCGGAGAATTTGTTCTCCGGAGGGGAAACCCCGATTGGAGAAGAGATCAGGATCAACCGCCTCGCTTTTAAGGTCATCGGTGTGTATAAGGCGCGAGGAAATTCGGGCTGGAGCGATGAAGATGACCAGATTTTTATCCCGATAACTACGGAACAAAAGAGGTTGTCCGGGGATGATTCCCTGAGGGCAATCTATGCCTCTGTTGTGAATAAGAAAGATACTGATAAAGTCGAGGAAATTATAATCAGGACATTAAGACGACAGCATAAGCTAAATGGCGATAAAGAGAACGATTTTACCATACGCTCTCAATTGGAACTGCTTGATACTATGAATAACGTTTCCCGTTCGTTTACGGTGTTACTGGGCAGTATCGCCCTGATTTCTCTCATTGTTGGAGGAATTGGCATTATGAATATCTTATTGGTATCGGTAACTGAGCGGACCCGGGAAATCGGTATCCGTAAGGCTATAGGCGCGTATGAATCCGATATCTTAAATCAATTTATTATCGAAGCTGTAGTGCTCTGTCTTGTCGGCGGAATAATCGGGATATTCTGGGGCGTAGTTTTCGCAAAAATCATTTCTATTTTCAGTAAGTGGCCGATGGCAATTAGCTCGTTTTCTATTATCCTGGCTTTCGGCGTTTCATTCGCTACCGGTCTGTTTTTCGGCTATTATCCTGCCCGGAAAGCAGCCAAAATGAATCCTGTAGATGCACTGCGCTATGAGTAACAAAATCCTCTGTAATCTTTTTCGAACCCTTCTTCTTTGTTGTTAATATAGCATAGTTTTGTAAAGCGGCGGTTTCTACATGCTTAACTTATTTTTTATTTAGGGCTTACAGCCCTTACTGGTTAGGCAAGGGCTGTAAAGGAGGACCTTCCGGTAAGGAGGGTTATGAGATTTGAACTTCAATTTCTTTTGCTTTTTTTTCTTCGGCTTTATCGAGTTCAACAGTAAGTATGCCGTTCTTGAAATTAGCTTTTATAGTATCAGCTTTGATAAAATTCTCATCGATAGGAATTATCCTTTCAAATGATCCGGAGCTTATTTCTACTGCATAGTACTTTTCATCCTGTGCCTTTTTCCCGAATTTTCTTTCTCCACTTATCTTTAATGCGCCGTTTTCGAATTTTACTTTTACCGCTTCTTTTTCTAGTCCTGCCAGTTCCGCTTCTATTATCACTTTGTCTTTTGTTTCTCGCACATTTATATTGGGCGAATAGGTTTTTTCATGGTATTGACTTAGGTCGCTGGTTTTAAAAAAATCATCGAATAATCTTTCAAAAGTTGATAATTGTCTTGGTGTCCATAATGTTAACATTTTTAGCTCTCCTTATCTTAGTTTTTTTTAAATGTTCTTAATAGTTTATTCATTTATTAATTGCTTTTGCTCACCACCTTTTTTAATTATTATTTAGCAGCAGATTTACTTTTTTTGAATCTAATGCCATTTCTATTTTTATAAGTGACATTATTGGTTTCTCCGTTCTGGCTTTTTCCATCATTTTGTTGAATGTGGTTTGTTTGAGTTTGTTCATTAGATTCATCTCCTTTGCTACTTTATGTTTTCAGGTAAGGAATAAACATTTTTTATGCCAATTATGATGATTTATGTAAAATGCTTCTAGGCAAGGGTTTTTTTTTGATTACAAGAGCTATCGGTCATCGCTAAGGATGTTTGTTTTCTGGACAAGGTTGCTGGACACTACTTAAATTTTGTATAAATACCGGAATCCCTCGTCCCTTAGTTTTAGGGATTGACAATGTCTATACCGTTCGGTATGCTGAGGGGCAGTTAATCTTGTAACTGATGACTTGGTAACCGGAGGAACCTAAATAGCTTATCATGAATAAACCGTGTTGTGCGCGTGCTTAAGCTGTTCAATTTTTATAATCGGCGAATTTAAAGAATATAACAGTAAGAAAATTATATGGATAATAAGACAAAAATACTAAAAGTTGCACTTAACTTGTTTTCAATGCATGGTTACGAGGCGGTAGGGGTACAGGAAATTGCGGTATCTTCAGGGATCACTAAGCCTACTCTTTATCATTACTATGGGAATAAAGAAGGGCTTTTGAAAGCAATTCTAACCGAGCATTTCGACAAATTATGTGATAGTGTTCGGAACGCGGCTTATTACAACGGGGATTTGCCTTTTACCTTGGAAAAATCGACGTTGGCTTTTTTTCATTTCGCCAAAGAAAATCCTATTTTTTATCGATTGCAACTTACCTTATGGTTCGCTCCACCTAACAGCGAGTCATTTATGATTGTAGCAAGTTTCCATAAAGAACTACATGTAATTATCGAGAAGATGTTTATGCAGGCAGCGCATAATCATGGCAATATGAAGGGTCGGCAGCAATCCTATGCCTTCACGTATTTGGGTATGGTAAACAGTTATATTATGCTTGGATTAAACGGGTACACAGAGCTTGATGAGCAACTCGTTTATACTGCCCTTCGCCAGTTCCAGTACGGAATATACTCATAAGGCAATTTTTTTTGCTGAAGGGTGTCCTGCTTGCGCAGTGATTATTTTTTCTGCTTGTCTTTTTCCATAAGTTCTTTGATCTTTTTTTCTTCCCACTCTGGTCCGAATATTCCGCTTATGCCGAATACTCTGAATGCATGAGATATAAGCCCGATTCCCCAGCCAATCACGACCCAATAAAACCATATGTCATGAGGCGCGGTAATAATATTGATGAGAAATAACCCAAGGTTAACCACGATATAGGTTGCCATATGACTATAAAATTCGCGTAGTTGCCGCACCCGTGCTTGTGCCTCTTTGTATTCTTCACTTGTGTCCATCAACTCATCCCCTTTCTCGGCACATAATATCCTGGGCTGGCTTTTTTGCAATAGAGAGTATCATCTATTTCAACTCACAGACTGGGTGCTATAAGGAAGGCAAAATCGCCGGTTATACGGGACAGAATCACCCATATAAATTTTCTGGTTTTTATGGTATAATTATAATATTAAAATTTTAAATTTTCATGTTGATCCGGTATATAATTGAACCGAAATTACTAATTATCCTCTATTATTTGTCATATATGAAGGTTCTTGCTTAAGTAGTCTTTTTGGTTAATTTCTAGCTGGAAGAGATAACTAATAATGAAAATTTTAAGTATAATAGCGACTTTTTATAGTTGCAAAAAGGTTTTGGCAGAAGGGAAATTAGATGAAACAAAGTACAGAAGAAAAAATAGATGGTATTCATAAAGAATATCACAATAATGGAGCACTCAAATCGGAGACGACCTACAAGAACGGGAGAGTCGACGGAGTTACCAAAGAATATGATAAGGATGCGCAGTTGATTAAAGAAGTGCCTTATAAGAATGCCGTTAAAGAAGGTTTGTGCAAATATTATTTCGATAATGGGAACGTAAGGGCCGAAGTTGCTTATCAAAAGAACAGACAGAACGGGATTGGCCGGATGTATAATGAGTTGGGAGAGCTAAAAGCAGAAGCTTCCTGGAAGAATGGCAAGCTGGACGGGGTATACAAAGAGTATCATACCGGCGGCGTAATTCATTTTATAGATTTATACAAGAATGGAATTAAAGTGAACCATGAGGTCCATAATCAGAATGGCTAAGTTGAAGGCCTGAGAATTAATAAATAGTTAATTGAAAAAGATCTATAGGGAACAATCCTTATAGATCTTTTTGTTTGTGCGCCCAGCATGGGGAGCTTTCTTGTTAAGGAAAGCCCCTACCTCCTACTCGATTAAAGTATTTGAGCAGCTTAGCCCGCATGTAATTTTCTCGAAAGATGCCGTATAAGTTTAATGTGCAATATTCCTTTTACTTTCCACGGAGATGTAGTATCATCCCCGCCTCAAAGAGGATGTTTAATCGTAATGTTATAAATTGAAAGGGGGAAAATTATGGGTTTTAATCCACTTCAAGAAAAGGGTATAGCAATAGATGACCAGATCAGCAGTTGGTCAGAGGTTAACATGCAGCCATATGATAAGAACACCGTTGATCCATATACGAGAGCAAGGATCATCCTGATGAATGGTATCGAAGTAGAAGCTGCGCTTTTTTCTCATATGTTTGCCCGGCACACAAGTGACCCTGAACTGAAACAGACATTAGCGCTGGGGCGCAGGCTCGAACAGCAGCAGCAGAAAATGGTCAACTGGATGGTTCCGGGCAACGAATCGACCTTAGAGGTGACGATAGGGTACGAACAGGTAGCCGTAGATCTCACTGCCTATCTTGCAAGGACAGAGCCGGACTCTTACGTTAAAGCTGCTCTGGATTTCGGGCTGTTGGAGGATTTTGATCATCTCTATCGCTATGCGAATCTCATGATGCTCACTGAAGGTAAGGAAGCCGCTTCGGTAACCAAACAGTACACCGAGATTATACCCGGCAGGCCGACTATTATGGAACACCGGTTTCCATTCGATGACGTAAGGAGACCAATAAACAAGGATAGTGCTGATATCCTCACGAAGCTGCATCTTCTGACTATTGTTGCCGGAGAACAACAAACTATGAATTATTATATGAATGTCGGCAATCGTTTTTCTGATATGGTTGGGCGTGGCTTATATGCTGAAATAGGACAGATTGAAGAAGCACACGTTACTCATTATGAATCCCTTATGGATCCGACAATGTCATGGTTCGAGCAATGGTTGCTTCATGAATATAATGAATGCTATCTCTATTATTCTTTTATGCTTCAGGAGCCGGACCCGCGTATTCGAAGCATGTGGGAACGAAACCTGCGCATGGAAATCGAGCATCTAAAAATTGCTGCGGATATGATGAGACGATACGAAGGCCGTGAACCTGAGTCAATATTACCACAAAGCCTTCCAGCCGAAATTAAGTTCGAGTCAAATGTTGACTATGTCAGGGAGGTATTAGCTAATCAGGTTAATCTGACCGCTATGGGGACAGAGTTTGTTCCTTTTGATCAGATTCCTCCGGATTACAGGTATTTCATGTACCAGAATAAGGTCAATTCCGGTGGCGCTCCAAGCGAAATGGTTATCAGGCGGACAATGGATGAAATAGGACGAGATTATAGGCAGGAACTGGCAGGTTCTCATCCGGTACAGTATGAAAATGTTTATAAGAAGGCTGCCTGACTAGCATTAGTTAGTTTGATGGATCAATGGATACTTAATGCTCATCTAAGTTCCTCTGAAAGTGTGACCGATTGGAGGAAAATAGCGGGAAACAGAAATAGTTGACCGTTCTCTATGACAGAAGTAGTATCCATTACAAGAGCTAATAATTTTTATAAAAATGTATGAAAAGGGGGTAAGTCATGAAAAATCTTATAATAGCCATTGCAATAATCGGGGTTTTTTCGACGGTAGGATTTGCACAGGATACGATGCAGCAGGGAACAAAGGCGCAAGATGGTACTAAGCAAAAAGATCAAGTGCGGATAAACAGTGTCAAGGGTGCTATGGGTGCGTTAAATTCCGTTCAGGAATTTGCCACTTTGGCATTCAAGGCGACTACACTGCAAGCTGGAAGAGATAATCTTGTAAAAGCTCTTAATATCCTTGAAGGACCGAAGGAACAAGGTGGGCAGGTCGGGGTATTTAATTATCTGGACCAGCAGAGCAAGAATAATAACACTCCTATGGCTGATGCAATCGAGAGTGCCAGGAATGATGTAGAAGCTGCAATCAGCGCAGCTAAGGACGGGGTCAATGCTGCTGATTTGAATACACTCCAGCAGAAGGCTCGGGATGTTTTTTCCGGCGCAGAGCGGGCTGAAGAGACATTACGGACCGGCGGCCGTAACCAGAAAGATCAACGCGGACAGCAAAGAAAGAATGGGGACCTGCAGGAGAGAAAACCAGAAAGAGCCAGATAGGCTTTGTTCTGAAGTTCAACAAAAGGGAACAGAGGCTTCTTTCTGTTCCCTTTCTATTTGTAGAAATCAAAATTAAGGCTCATTTAGAATCAAAGAATTATCCGGGTTGAACGACGTGGTGGTGCAAATACCAATCATCCTTGAAATAGTCAGATTTCTCCTTTTTCCTGATATTACCTTCGTTATCAGTTTATTGTAAGTGGCTGTCGTATTTGATACAATCCCTGCAATTAAAGTATGATGGGGGGGAGTACGATGCAATATAAACTAAGATTTTCTTTACTGTTACTCATAGTTTTATCGTCCATTAATTCCTATGCTTATAATGAAAACCAAAATTACGACCAGATAGAAAATCCTATAAACACCCAACAAGGTGCGGAGGACAACCATTATTTACTTCCCAGAGATAGCGTAGCAAACAAAAATCAGGAATCCAATATAATCCCCAGCGCTTACTTCGAACACACGTCCTGGCTAGATAACAGAAGGAAAGAGAATGGGGAACTGTTTATGAAATATGTCCCCCTCCAATCTTTTCAAAAATCGTTAATTAATGAACAATTTACCGCTAATTGCGTTCCGTCATTTAAAAATTCTTCGATCATTTTCTTAGGAATTGGAGGATATCAACTTATTGGCAAAAATTTTTACTTCGGAGGTGCAGCTTCAGGGGGATACATGGAAACAGGTTACAGTGATAAAAAAGGATCTTTATTTATTTTTTACGGCGGACTCGATTTCCTCTATCAAATACCGATGGGAATACCTGCATGTTCGCTGTTCTGCGGGTCTTTAATCGGAGCAGGCAAATTAAACTTATTATCAGAGAAAAACATGTATTCAAAATTGTTCTGGGTTATTGAACCAAAAACGGGAATACAGTTCATTTTTAATAACGAAGTTGCAATACGATTATCAGGATCATATTTGTTATCACAGGATATTTCAAGCGATAGAAAAGGCAGCTTTATAGCCGATGACTTCGAAAGCGGTCTTAGGCTTCGGAATCTTGTTTATTCTCTGTCTTTTAACTGGGGAGATTTTTAACTCCGGATTATTCCAACAGACCAGTGGGCGGCGTGCCAAGGTACGCCCCAACTGCAATTTAATGATTGAAAAAAAGTAGCCACAGGATTACAATTCCCAGACCTATTCGATAGTATCCAAAAATTTTGAAGTCCTTAGTTTTAATATATTCCATGAATAACTTGATCACTGCAAAAGCCACGACAAAAGAAACAACGAATCCGCAGGCTATAGAAATCCACTCAATAACACTAAAAGAAAAGCCTTCTTTGATTATTTTTAGCAGTGTGGCACCCATCATTGTCGGGATTGCCAGGAAGAATGAAAATTCAGCGGCAACAGCACGATTAAGTCCTAATAATATCCCGCCAATAATCGTTGATGCCGAACGTGATGTCCCGGGAACCATTGCGAGACATTGAAATATCCCGATCATAAAGGCTTTGTCGTAACCGATATTTCGAACATTAGTAATCGCAAATGAGTTTTTCTTTTTATTATATATTTCGATAAGTATTAATATAATGCCATAAAAAATTAATGCTATCGATACTGTTGTAGCATTAAACAGCTTTTCTTCAATCAAATCATCGAATTTTAACCCTATTACTATGGCAGGCAATACCGCGACTAACACCTTAAACCATATTTGCCAGGTTTCTGTTCTCTCTGTACGAGTTCCGCTGAACGGCCAGAGCTTGTTCCAGAAATAGACGACTACTGATAAAATTGCCCCTAATTGAATAATCACTTCGAAAGCTGTTGTGAAACTATGATTGTTCGAAAGTTTGACATAGTGATCGACGAGAATCATATGTCCCGTACTGCTGATAGGCAGGAATTCCGTTATTCCTTCAACGATTCCCAAAAATGCCGCTTTCAATAATAAGATAACTTCTACCATAACTGAAAAACCTCCTTTAGCTCAATTCAGCCCCAGTACGTGCAGCAAGCAAACGTCTTTTGTTCTTTCTTATCTTGCAGGCTAAAAAAAAATTAAGTTTACAGACTATTAATTAACCCAATCCTGCATCAATTAACCATTCAATCTCATGAGTTGTTTCCAAGCAACTCAGATATAGTAACAAACTTGAACCCCTTCTGGCGAAGCTGTTCAATTATCTTTGGCAACGCTTTTTCGACATCATTCCCGCCATTATGCAGCAGGATTATCGAACCCGGCCTCGTTTGAGAGATAACCCGTTCAACAATTTTTTCGGAATTATCCTGATTTGCTACCGGTATGATGCTGAAAGGAATATAATCGGCCGCGGTTAGGCTCCAGTTAATTTGTTTAAGGCCGGTTTCAAACGCAGTTTGAATAACAAACTGATTGAACCTGCCTCCCGGGGGTCTGAAGTATTTTGGTTTGGACCCTGTAATTTTTTCAATTATCTGGTTTGTTAACTTCAGCTCGTCTTCAATTTCCTGGGGACTAAAAACGGTATCCAGGCGGACATGCGAAAAGGTATGATTCCCTACCTCATGCCCTGATATTGCCATGCGGTAAACGGTATCCGGGTAGATTTTCGCCATTTTCCCAACAATAAAAAAAGTTGCTTTAATACAATATTTATCTAAAATATCAAGGACCGGGATTGAATATTCAGGTTTCGGGCCATCGTCAAAAGTTAAGGCTATGACTAGGTTCGTGGTGTTCACTCTCCAGATAGGCTCATAACTTTCAGCAAAACCAGCGTGCGTTCCGAGCAACAGCAACAATACAGCTCCAGCTAAACATTTTCTCATTACAATCCATCCTTCTTGTGTTCAACAATGAATTATTCCTTAATTTAGCAAAGATCTTCATAGATTCTCTGATGTAAAAAATAATCCGGCTATTTCCGACTTTATATTTCCAAAAAGAAAAAGCGGTTATATTGTAATATACTTTCTATTTATCCGCCATATCTTGTATAGTAATTTTTACCATTCCGTGAAGGCATTTTCCCGTTTAGTTGCATTCTCCTATCGAATATTACCTTTGAGATAGAGCCAACCAGCACGCTTCCATAATAATTTGATGGTAGCTGTTTTGAAAAAATAGACAAGATATACGGATGTTTTTTATCGAGAATAATTCCGATATCATTTCTTACAAAATCTAATGATCCGGTTTTATTGGCAACGATTGCAGAAGCCGGTAAAAAGCGCTGAATTCCCCATTTATGGAGTTGAGCCTTCATAATATCTAACATTTGTTTTGAGGCGTCAGCACTCACGAGCTCTCCCTTATACATTTTCTCAAGAAGCATTAACATATCATTTGGTGAAGTAAGGTTATATTTACCAGGCAATTTACAAAACATTGTCGGATCTTTTAATACGGTATGCCGGAGACCTACTTTTCGCATATATTGGTTGATGTTTTTTGTGCCTAATCGGCAAATGAGCATATTAGTTGCTGTGTTATCGCTGTCAGTGATCATTAGATTAATCAATCTTTTGACAGTAAAAACCGACCCGTTAGGCAAATATTGTATGCTTCCGGAACCCTGGATCTTGTTTTGCTGGTGTAAAAAAAGTTTCTCATCCATGGATATTCTACCAAGCGCCATTTGGTGAAAAGCTTCTACCATAACAGGAACTTTTATAACACTTGCCGGATTAAACTGCACATCACCATTTATAGAAAAATATTCGCCGGTCGTAAGGTCCTTAATTGACACACCCACTATCCCTCCGGGCAGGGCGTATTTATCTATTTGTGTTGTAATAGAATCATGGATCTCCAAGAGCCAGGATTTGCTCTCGCTTGCTAAAAGCTCATTTTCCGGAAATACCGAATTAAACTCAATAAATACAGCAAATATAATTAAACATAAACTGATCCAGATTATTGTAAGTATTCTTTTTTTAGGAAAAGCTTTTCTGCAGCTATCATTATTGACGATATAGTTTTCCATATTCATTCCTTATAAAAAAATTATTTTTCTTACCTTTAAGATATGTTAAGTAACGATATAACGATGTGCATGAATAGCTCTCAAGAGAACCATGCACATATACAAAAGCCGATGAATACGGTATTAGAGATAAAAAAACTACTAATTCTCCAAGTTGCCTTAAGGAGTGCAAAAATTTATAAAAATTAAGATGAACAGAATCATTGACTTCGATTAATTCTGGGAAAAAACCTCCAGAGGCAAAATAATAAGTTTATAAATATCTTAGGTTTATGTGCCATGCCACATATGGAAGCAATCATAAGCCAGGCGTTACGCGGTTATGGACCAGAAAGTCAGGATGCTTATGCAGGGGGCTGCTCCATAACTTAAAAAATGCGCAATTATATAAATATTAATGTATTTTTGATCTAAACGAAAATGACACCATACCCTGTATACAAGTATGGCATCACACATGCATATTCGTCAATATTCCTTGCAATGAAAGAATAGGAGATGCTTGAAGATTGTTTTTTGTTTTGCTTCAATAGAATTGGTTAATCGAGCCACGTATTCTCGAGAATTTCTCCTTTCAAGCTCACAATGACCTGCTTAATCGGAATCTTTCTTGTGGATTGCAATGCTGCCTGTTTCACTAATTTCTCTATATCAGGATACTGAGCTATAAGCTTTTTTATCGGTGAGTTAAAAAGGTCTTCTATGATTTCCATTATAGTTCCTCCGATTGATCAGCAGATTTGCTGTATTAGGTATTCTTATTCTAACAGGGAAAATCCTGGAAATAATTGACTTAAGTCAAGAATAGAAAGGTTTTGTTGAATTGCCTGACAATATTCTGTTATTTATTATAAGTGCAGAATTCTCGTAAGGAAATTGGCAATATTATGTTTATGAGGATAATCTATAACAACATAATTGAGAGTGTATCATGCGAGAAAAAGTTATAAACTGCCTACTTTCTGGTTTTCTCCTGAAGGTAATTTCTGATATAGAGCAGTGTGTCAATCAATACTAAGAAAGCATTGAAAATATAGAAATAAATAACTGGATTATAAGAAAAATAGATTTTGTGCAACATTCCCGAGATATACCCGATCAGAACAATGACCAGAAAAACGATGCTTTTCCCTCGGGTAGACCGGGATGTATATGATTTATATATTGAAAACGGCCAAGCTGCTCCGAAACATAGTAGCATTATAATTTCGAAGATACTCATTATTTGCACCTCTTTAATTTTAGTTTTTTGACTTACCTATAGTATAAAAAATTATACATTCTCGCTAGAGGTAATTTATTAAGCTATCGGAACAGCAAAAAAAACCAGGGAGAACCGTTGATTTCCCTGGTTTTTATAGCGTCATTAGAAACAAAGCTATCCTACTGTTTAATATCCAGCGTTCCTTTATTTCCGACTACAATTTTCATAAAATCATAGATAAATTTCATATAATAAATATAGCCTAACCTGTCAGGATATTTATATTGGTAGTACGCATGTATATCCTTAAACATGATTTTTTTGTCTTCTTCCGGAAGCAAACCATAAATCTGAATCAGGCCCAGTGAATGTTTTTTATCAATATCTTTTTCTAGCCAGGGTGTAGCGAATATTTCTTGTTCCGATATATCACTATAATTTTGTTTTTCCATTATTCTATCTCTCCCTTTCAAGCAAAAATTAATATTTTTGCTTTATTATTTATTTATATTTTATCATTTGCTTATGAAGTGAAGTTTTGGCAGCGTTGTAAACAAGAATTCAATCTTTTTACGTTTGGCTCAACTCTGAGCAGGAAACATTTTACAATTCTTTCCAGAGAGCTGATCAATTCCTTTTCCTGACAGTTAAATCCAGTCATAGCCTTGCCTAGACAAAAATTATTATAACATTTTTCAAACAGAAAGTGTACTAAAATTCTTTGTTTTAATTATAGGAAATACTGTATTTTAGGTTTATTTGAATGAGGAGAAATAATTTACAAAATATACAGGACATCCGGTGCAATAGGAACACACCGGATGTCGCAGGTAGATTATTCTACTTCGCCCACACCACGTGCCAAGTCTGCAGCACTTGTATATTGACGGTCTTGCATTCTATTTAAAACATCGAGGACTTCACTTGATGCGTTACGTTCTTTTGCAAACTGAAGCATTTTGCTTTTATCAGCTGGATAATCTATTCCAGCTAATGCCTTTTCAACCATTGCGGTACTTACCATAATAATTACCTCCCTTTCACAAGAAGTTTATAGCCAGTGATTAACACTCGACCTTTTTACTGTGTGCATTTTAAGCAAATGAACGAGATAGTCAACACGTTTATTTCCTTTTATTTACAATAAAATATCACACTTGACAGGAGTTGCGCTCATGACTAAATTTGCCTCAAACCATATATGCGGCTCACCATTTTCTAAAAAAGCCACCAGGAATTTGCATACAATTATGTACTGCTTACTTTCAGTTTGGCTCAGGTGAAGCTCTTTCTTCAAATCCCCCTGTAACGTACCAGGTGCTTTTAATTTCGTGTCAAATCAAATTAAAACCTGACCGTAGGAGACAATAGTAAATCAAATCAAAACCTGACTTTCCACCTCCTTTCTTTTTTGATTTTTATTAACCATTCTGAGCAGCAACTATTGTTTTTAGCTCATATTTTTTGTTATTTAATTCACCCAACACAAACAGTATTTTATCTATTTTTCTCTTTAATTCTGCAGGATT